>CAYLZA010000064.1:0-9031 GCA_964387575.1 uncultured Spirochaetales bacterium
GAAGCGATCGAAAACACTCCGGTTTTTGCTCTTGAAACAGGAGGTGCGCCGATAAACCGATTCGATTTTCCAGATCGGGGAACGGTCATCGTGGGTAACGAAGAGCTCGGGATCGGACGAGTCGCCCGAGAGAAGGCCGAAGCCGGTTTGGGCTTCGTCTCGATTCCCATGCACGGGGAGAAACGTTCGCTCAATGTATCGGTAGCATTCGGTATTCTCATGTATTTCTGGTACCGGTTTCTTACAGACGCCTAAAAAAGCCGTCGCACGCGCTGAGCGGTACGACGGCAAAATACGGTAGGAGGGCATCCGGCAAGACGTAATGTCTTGTGGGAAGCTCTTACCGCTTCAGGGCATGCTCCACTTTCGTCTTGTCGAATCCAACGATAATTCTTCCGTTTACATCAAGAACTGGTACTCCCATCTGACCCGATTTCTTTACCATCTCATCGGCTTTTTGCAGGTTACTTGCTACGTTGTACTCGGTAAAGCGGATACCCTTTTCGCGAAAATAGTTCTTCGCCATCGTGCAATAACTGCACGTCGGTGTTGTGTATATCGTTATCGCCATACCTCACTCCTTTTATATAGGGAAGATACTATATTGGATTCGCCGTGTCAACCTGACCACTCAACGTAAACACGTGATTCACTCACAAAACTGATACAGGTCGGCCAAGTCGAGTGGTCAGGTCACAGCTTCTCTTTTTCGCGTTTGAATGATTCGCGGAACCGCTCGTGAATCTGTTCGAACTGTTGCTGCGAGGTGATTTTATAATCACGGAGCACGTTCCGATCGAGTTGCTCGTATATCAGCGACTGCCGTTCGATATCACACAAAGCGTTCGCAAGATATACCGCGTACACAACGTCGCGATGCTCTTTGGGCGCATTGAACGGTTCATGGTGATACCGAATTGCCGATATGAGTACATCCGGGAAATTCCATTTTTCTGCGATAAGAGCGCCGATTTCGGCGTGGTTCAGTCCAGCCGAGAGATCTTCTATCAAATCGCGATCGATATCACGCTTCTTGCAGAAGTTCTGAATTTTCTCCATCAATTGCGGATGGACGCTCGAAAAGATGATCTTTCCCATATCGTGGAGAATTCCACCGACGTACGCGTCGTCGAGTATTTCCTTTTTCTTTTTCAGCGTACGCGCAAAGGTATATGCATAAAACGCAGCCTGAAAGGAGTGGTCCCAGAGCCACCGCTCTCCCTTATCGAGAAGCATCTGGGTTCCAAACTGATAGAGAAGATTTTTCAATGTCCGCATTCCGACGAATTTTACCGCCTGGACGATATTATCCACTCGTTGCGGCAGCATGAACTGCGCCGAATTAACGAGCTTGAGCAACTCGGCGGTTATCGACGGATCCATACTGATCTGCCGGGCAATATCGGATATTTCGGACTCCGGATCGTCGATGAGACGTTGCAGATAAACGATATTGTCCGGAAACTGCGGAAGCTTATCGATCTCGGCGACGATCTCCCGTGAAAGCGAATCGAGATCCTCCACGTGAATTTTGGAAAACGGGATCATCAATTTGGCTACGGTCTCGTTATTCTCGACATCGAGGTCGAAGCATTCTTCATCGAGACCGATTTTCTTGAGCATGAGAATGAGAATAACCAGTCCGAGCCCGGCACCCTCCGAATCATCGAGCACCGTCGAGAGTGCTTCTTCCATCGTTTCAAAAGCCCGGGCGCGGGCAAGCCTGTCGTACACTCTCAACTGTTCCTTCTGCGAAATAACGACGTTATTCCGCACACTCAGCGTAAATTTCTTGCCACGGGAGTGAAATATGATCTTTATATAGAGGCCATGTTCCTTTTGGAGCTCGAGGTAGTGCTGGATATTGTCGAGAGTTGCGGATTTGAAATCCTTCATCCCCTCTTCGTAGTCTTCCTGATTATCTATACTGAGCGCACGTTCCTCGAAATAGACGCGTTTGGTATTGGCTTTTTTCGCGTTTACCGCCAGCTCCTTGAGACAGTACGCGATACGATCCTTGATCTGTTCCTGTCCAAACTCTTCGAGAAATACCCCGAGCACCTCTTCGAGATACTCTTCCGTTTCATGTGGGAGCGTGTATGTCGTAATGGAAAGCGGTATTGAGTTCTGAGCGGCACGTTTTATCTGCTCAACGTCGATTTTGGCCATTAGCTTCTCGATTGCTGAAGTTTATACTACTATATAATGGGCTTTTTAACGATGTCAACGGGCTTTTCTCTTGGTCCAAAACCTTATAGGGTAACCCATGCTTTTGTCCGATATAGACGCATACCTGCGAAAAACATTATCAATCGACGATTATGGATCGATCGATGCTTCTCTAAACGGGTTACAGGTGGAACGAGAGAAGCGGGAGGTGCGAAAAATCGCATTTGCCGTGGATGCCTGTATGGAAACGATCCGAAGAGCTGCCGAAGAGAAAGCAGATCTGCTTTTCGTCCATCACGGATTCTTCTGGGGGCAGAGCATTGCGTTACGGGGCTCTCATTACAGAAGGATAAAAACGCTTCTCGAGCACGATATCGCTCTCTACGCGGTTCATCTCCCGCTCGATCTGCATCCGACACTCGGAAACAACGCCTGTATGGCGGAAAAGCTCGGATTACACGATATCGAGCCGTTTGGGGAGCATCAGGGGTTAAAAATAGGATGGAAAGGGATTGTCTCCGAACCGTGTTCGCTCGACACGATCATCGAGACGCTCGAGCTCGATAGAAATAGATGCCTGGCGGTGTTGCCGTTCGGCCCAGACAACATAAAGAGAATCGGAATCGTTTCGGGGAAAGCAACTCGCGAAATCGATCAGGTCGTCGAAGAAGGCCTCGATCTCTATATTACCGGGGAGTCGACTCACACGATTTATCATTACTGCATGGAAGAGGAGATAAATCTTCTCGCCGCAGGCCATTATCAGACCGAAACGTTCGGAGTTTATGCGGTGTCGGAGCTGATTGAGAACGAAACCGATGTGGAAACGGTCTTCATCGATATACCGACAGGATTGTAGCGTGAAACACTCAAAGAACATGTATCTTCCATTTATTCTGACCGCCTGCATCGTAGCCGCGGATCAAATCGTCAAAATGCTCATCGTACAAAACATCGGCATGCACGAAATCGGTTTCGTAGCCGGAGACGGGTTTTTCCGACTCGTACATACGAGAAACCTCGGGATTGCATTCAGCATCGGGAGAGAGTGGAGTCCGACGGTCAGAAGGGTACTCTTCATCGTGTTCCCCGCCGTAGTCATGATTTTTGTGCTGATCTATTATTTTAAAGGAGAAGATCTGACTACCGGAATGCGATGGGCGATGGCGGGCATACTCGGCGGAGGAACGGGTAACATCATCGATCGAATTATCCGGTCCGAAGGGGTTGTCGATTTTCTCGATTTCAAATTCTATGGTATCTTTGGGCTCGAGAGGTGGCCGGTTTTCAATCTGGCCGACATGAGTGTTGTTGTGTCCGCCCTCGTGTTATTATTACTTTTTATTATCCAGGAGAGAAGAAATCGTGAATAAGAAGGCCAATACGCTTTTGTTCATCCTCGGCGCTACGCTGGTTAACATCATCATCACCTTGACCGTGTTTATTCTGGGACTGGTACTGATATCAAATGTGCTTCCCGATTCGGCCAGGGAGTCCGTAGGCGGAGTGCTTTTTGTGGTGCTTTTTTTCGTAGCAATCGGAACGGCGTTTTTTGCCTACAACCGATTCATCAAGTATCTGTCCAACAAAATCGATATGGATAAGTACTTCCATCCGATTTTTCGTCCCGGTGGCAACAAGCCCGGGAACAAACCGGGGGATAAAAACGAATAGATAGTCGCTAATAACCGTCCGATATTTCTCTGTTTTTGTCTTTTTTATACAACTCCGCGTAAAGAAAGCCCCGGTTTTTGAGTTTCTCCTTGATATCCTGGGCAAACGGCATTTCACGCCAGAAAATACCTCTTACTTCTCTATCGAGCTTTTGCATCCCTTCGGATTCCTTTGTAATCCAGAGGATGTAATCCTGGATAAACGCCTCCTTTACATCCCCCTTCCGGTTCTTCTGACTCTCAAACCACTGATAGTACTTTCCGGTCAGCCCCTCTTCCATCCAGTAGTGCTGCGCTTTCTCTTTGGCGACCTGCCAGCGAAGATCTCCGAGAGCGGCAATTATGGCCTGCTTCAGATCCTTCGGATACATAGGGATTGCGACTCTCCCCTTACTGGTCGCGCGGTTGTAACGCTCAAACGGTTCCCAGCAGATCCCGGTATCACCGTAGCAGGGCACGAGGATTACGTGGGGAACGATTCGGTTTGTCTGACGCTTGAATGTGCGCTTGAAAACCCCGGTATCGATTTCTTCCACTTCGGTCATCGCGGCGATGACATTCTCTCGTGTTCCGATATCACGAAGATTCGCCTTGAAATACTGCTTCATGAGGATAGGCACATGGTTTCCCTGACGACCGACGCACAGTTTCGCCATCTGCCTGACCGTGTTGAACTCTTCGCGCAAAGCGCTCGAATCCACGCTCTGAGATACACCTTCTTCTTCGGCCCGCTGTTCGAGCGATTCCAGGTTTTCTGCGGCGTTATTCAAGTGCTCATAGAGTTTCTCGACTTCACGATCTATCGATCCGATTTGCTTGATCACTGTGTTGATTTCACCGAGCCGCGCCCGTTGTTCGGCCGTATAGCCTTGAGTCAACGACGGATATACCGGGCTCTGCTCTCGGTCGAGAAGGGCGTCTACCGCAACCTTGAGTTGACTCTCGACCTGCTCGAGCTCATCGAGCTTGGTGCTGAGAAGACCGAATTGTGTGTCCCGCTGACCCCGTGCTTTTTCAACCTGCGTTGCTATTTTGCTGCCCTCGTTCTTTTTCTTTGCTTTTACCTCATCGGTTGCGGACTGACTCACCGCTCCGCGAGCAACCTGTCGGAGCCATTCATCGATATAGTAAAACGGCTCCCCCGTATCGTTTTCGACGATGATCTTCGAGAGCAACGTTCTCTGTTCCGTGGAAATCAGTGTCGGAAGAATATACCCGAATCGAAGCAGAAAACGCTTCGGCTCCGGAAGCTTCGAATACGATTTGAGCGCGATCTGCTCGGCAAGATTCCAGTAGGCGGAGATCAGCTTTCCCCGATAGACCGAACGTTCCTGGGTATCCTCGGTATTTACGAATTGAACGAGCAGCTTGTGGAGCCGTTGTGCAGGCTCACCTTCTCCGCCGAGCGCCTGTTTGTAGTATTTTTTTTCGCCGAAAACCGGATTCGGTTTTCCTTCGAATTTTTCTATTTTCGGAAACGCTTCCCGAGAAACGCCCGTCTCCGGTGATTCGCTCTCGTTTCCCGATTTTTCCTTACCGAAAAGATCTTCGAAATCCGGGCCTCCCGACTGATCGCCCGCATCCTCCGATCCGATGAGCTCGGCGATTTCCGGATCCATTTGACCGGAGTATTCGTCTGTAGCGGAATCTCTATCGGTACCCATGATCTAAAAATGGAGGTGGTGGGAATCGAACCCATGACCTCGTGAATGCCATTCACGCGCTCTAGCCAACTGAGCTACACCCCCTCGCTTCCGCCGATTGCGGCCCTTTCGACGTGAAGATAATAGCCATACCGATATCTTGTGTCAATGTTTGCGTTTCGGCAAACGCATCCTCCAGACATCGATATTTTCGAATGAACCGGCAGGATCAAAGCACTCGGAAAGACCTTTCGGGATGTATGGCTGCGCCGCCTCGGTAACATAGAAATTTCCGCGTTTCACGAATTTCTCTCCGAGGTGAAATATAAAATTCACCGTTTCCGACACGATCGTTCCCGTGTTTCCACGTCCACGATAGACCGTATTCCCGATATGAACGGCCATGTTGTAGGTGATCAGCGTTTTATACGGGTATTCCTCGGCACTTGTTATGGTGCTGTCGAGCACGAGCTTGAAACAGGTGCGTATTGCCGGGCAATTTTTCCCGTCGAACGGAAAAAGCACCACACCCCCGGTATGCGTCCACATCCACACCTTGCCGTTAATCGGAGCGATAACCTTCTCGACATGTGAATGAAACAGCGAGACCACTTCGTCGAGATGGGCTTTACCGGATTTTGTTCGCCATTCATCGGTAAGATCGATTTCAATATAGAGAAAAACAAACGTGTACTCCGAGCCGGTTTTCACGTCGGACCAGTTGCTTCCGGACAGGTTTTTGAATCGCTTTTTTGCCGTTTCTTCCGCTTTTGCGCCGGATGTCTTTTTGGATTTTTGCTCTTTCCGGTGCTCCGACCTGTACGAACCGGATTCGGGTTGCGGCCGGTATTCCGCCGCTTTTTTTAGTCTGTTTGCAGAAACTTCCTCGCTGAGCACCGGTTTACCGATATAGTCGAACGCGCCCTCGAAAAAAAGCTCCGCCGGATCGTCTATATCGTTTTTCAGATCGAGCACGCCAATGCGGACATGATCCATATTCGAAAGATCCCGAACGAGCTTCTTCAGGTTCTTTTCAACGCCGCCGGCATCGATGTATGCGATCGTTGCGGCATCCTGCTCTTTGACGATTTGTCTGATATGCGTCGGGTCTTCAAACGAAACGTCGATGCTTCGTGCGCGCTCTATTGCAGCAAATCGTTTTTGTATCGTTCGGCTTGTGCTGAAGACAATAATCCGCATCATTCCAGCTCCAACATGTACCGATAAGGAGTGTTTTTTCTCGAATCCACCGGCGTGAGGTTATCCGAGAGGAACTCGTCGAGCATTACACGAACCACAACACTGACGTTGAATGTATTCAGTTTGGTTTCGCGTTCTACGGCAAAAACCTCTTTGACCGTCTCGTGCATTTTCAGCTCTTCCTCGTTTTCCGTATATTCACACGGCCCTGCATGGATACCGACCCTAATCTTCAGTGGTTCGGAAAGCCTGCATTCTACCCGGTTGTAGATAAACAACCGGTGGATAATATCCATTGCTGAGAGCACCGCACCGGCGTGCCGATTCCCAAAGTAAAACGCGACGATACCTCCATCGCCCTCCCACAGCCATATCCGTCCGTTCCGCTTTTCGCTCGCCTCGGTAACGATTCGCCGCAGATCCTTATATGTATTCTCTACGACATCCGCAGGATGCTTTTTTACCAGTGCCGTGTTACCGGCAATATCTACACGGAGAAAAACGATCGTGTACTCTAACCCGGATTCGAGAACGCCCCAGTTCCTGGTCCTTCGATATCGTGGGTTCTCGACAAACGACTGCGTTTCCTTGTCGAACACAAAACCGAGATCATACGTGCCCTTTATAATTTCCCGGAGATGAGAGACCGGATACCTTCGTCCCATGATCCCGAAGTCCTGGGCGTGGATCAGAAGCTCCACGAATGAAAGGAATTTATTCTCGGCTATTACATCCTCGACTACCTGTGTCGCCACGTTCTGATTAGGTATTGCCAAACTTTCGGGAAATCCGGTTCGCTCATATATATCGTATCCCGGAAATATCGTCCGGACCATATGCGTTATCGTATGTGAATCCATCGATGCCGCAAGCGAGCGTATACACTGAGTTTTTAATGCGGAAGGAATCCGAAGCTCCATTTTCGCCATTGTCACCCCTTCACATAGTTTTGGCAAGCAGCCCGACCGCCCGCGAGTGGTCCGGCGATTGCCCAACCGAAATCGCGATGATAGCCTTGAGACATGAATGAGCCGGCTGCCGAATCCTGCCCCCCGGAGCTATTCTCACCGTTGGTCGATTTGCTCGATTCGCCTGAAGGGCGCGTCGTCTTCCCGTCCGAAGTTGCAGCGGCTCACTGGCGAAGACGCTATCTTTCGTTTTCTTCGAAGAGCTCGGTACGAACAGACCGCATCGTCTCCTGGGACACCTTTAAGGAGGATGTTTTTTTTTCGTACCGGAGTGAAAAACCCGCCAACAAGCTGATACGACTGGTTTTTGCATACCGCTCGTTGGAGAAACAGCTATTCCCACACATTACCGGGCGGAACCAGATGGAGACCACAAAAAAATTCGCACCGTATCTGGCGGCGACACTTCCGGGTCTCGAAATGCTCTTCGACGATATCGACAACAGCCTGTTGCGTCTTCCGGACGAGCTCGAGACCGAGCTTCGACGGCTCTACTCGGATTATCGTACTTTTCTCGCGGATAACGGATTGTTCGAGCCTTCGTATATCATCCCGAAACCGGTAACGGAAATATCACCGACGTTGATCTACTTTCCGTCTCTTATAGATGATTTTCAACGGTACAAAATGCTGTTTCCCGCCGAATCGGTTGAGATCATAGATCATGATGATGCCCCGGGTTGCCGTTTCGATCGATTCGAAACATATACGGCCGAGCTTGACGTGCTCTTCGGGCATCTCGGAACGCTTCTCGACGCGGGATTATCCGCCGAGGAAATCGCCGTCTCGGTAGTCGGTCTCGACGACGTACGTGAGCATATCGAGGAGCTCTCCTATCTCAGAGACGTACCGATAGATATACGTGCGGGATCTCCGCTGTCATCATCACCTGCAGGCAGATTTTTTGCCGAGATCAAGCGAACGCTCTCATCGGGAATGGAAATCGACGGGCTGAAGCGATTGCTCCTCGATCCGCGAATACCCTGGATCAACCCGGCGCTCAATCGTTCGCTGATAGCCGCCGGAATCGAGCGCAGAGTATATCGGAACGACCATACCGAAATCTGGATGCGTCGGCTCGAAGAGCACGGAGAACCGAGAATAACCGGATACTACAAAGGCCTGCGTGATGCGTGGCGATCGATCATTACCGCGAGCGGAGGTGCCGCGCTTCGAAAGCGGGTACTCGAGTTTGTAAACGGCTTTTTCAGATCGGCCGAAATGAGCGATGAGAGTCGATCGGTTCTCGAAGCGGTACTCGATGCGTTGCACGATGTGGAGGAGGTGGATGCCGAGGTGGGTATCCCGGAATCGGTCGGGACGTTTTCGCTTTGGATGAACATGCTCGACTCGACGCTCTATGTTCCCAAAGGAGCAA
>CAYLZA010000065.1:0-8944 GCA_964387575.1 uncultured Spirochaetales bacterium
CGAACTCATCGAACGGCGCGGTTGCCCCTCCCATCGGGCTGCTCGAGATGACGACCGGTATCCGTCGTCTGGAGAACTCCATGAACTTCGCCGCAGTGTCGTGCACGATCTGAAGCGGGCTTTTTATCATACAGGTGATGAACGATACGATCGGATTTTTTTCGAACGCATCGGCGCCTCCCGCAGTGATTTCAGCCATCTTCAGAACATCGTCGAGCGCATCGAGATCCGTCAGACCCGCCTGAACGTGCTTTGTTATCGAGCTCAGGCTCGCAAAGAATTTGTTCACATCCTTGTTTTTCGTTGTTACTTCCGGATCGCAGATATTTACGCAGCGGATAAAGAAGTCGAGATTTTCGAGGTGCTCGCACAAGTGTGCCGCCTTTTTCAGACGTGCGATCGATCCCTGTTCTCTTTTTAGCTGCGGCGTTCCGTTTTCGAACTGGACGTCTAGCCAGACGTTGGTCTCGGCCCCGCTTCCGAACCTGACACGCGGCTCGTGCGCATCGAGCACCAGTCGGTTGTCCGGATTCCGCGCACCGAGCACCACCGTAGACGGCGCCGAATCTAAAGCCTTGTCGAGTAACGAGGAAGGAATTTTGACACTCGTCTGCTCTGCCTCCTCCGTGACCTTTGCTCCGGCGGATTTGAAAATCCGGGCCGCCTCTTCGTTGAAGCACAGAAGCCCGTTCTCTTCGAGTATGGAACGCGATACCGAATCTATGAGCTGGACCTGTTTCTCCGAAAGCCGAAGATACGGCTCTACAACCACTCCTTCTCTCTGTTTCATTGCTTTCTCCTGAAATTACTATCTTGTCTCCCGGCTATTCTCCCGGGCGAGTTGCTTAATTCGGGGAAAATCCGAAAGCACATCTCGCCTTATATCCGGATCGATGTGAGACACGGTTTTTTCGGCGAGTATCTCCCGGACCATCGCGGCCGCCCGGTCCGCGGCACTATCCGCCGGTGCATCCTCGCTACGTTTCGACCGGTCCGATATAACCGGCATAAAAAACTCACCGCGCATATGCTTAACGGTATGCTCGTCCGCAATATAGTCCTTACCGGGTCCTTTCTCTATCATCAGCGCCGTACCGAGCGTTTCGTCGGTGACCTCAATGCCTCGAATGACCCGCCCACACATACCGAGGATTTCATTGTCCATTACAAGTTTTTTGTACGATACGGTGAGATCGGTTTCCATCAGTCCCGCCGCGTCATGGATATAGTTCGCCCCGCTCATACCGACGAGCAGGTTGGACATGGCCGACTCGTATGAGGCCTGAATATCGACGGTCTTTGCATCGGAAGATCCGGCGGTGGAATAGAGCGGAAGCTCGAAATGCTGGGCAAGCTGGGCGACCGACGCGTTGATCATCGATCTCTCGATTGCACCGCCCACGTGATCCATCGTCTTGAGGTTGGTAATCGAGCCCACGCTACCGCATATTCCGGGTGCCCCCTTATTGACACATTGAACGAGTGAAATACCCGCAAGTGTTTCGGCGATGTGCGTGAGAATATTCCCCGCAAGAGTTACCGGTGATGTCGTTCCGCATATCGGCTCGGCCGGAACAACGACGGGAAGTCCTTTTGCTGCGATATGACACGTCATGTCTCCGTATGTGCCGTCGAGCTTGAACGGGCTTATCATGAGCGTAATGAACGATACGAACGGTTTGTTCCGGAGTGCTTCCTCGCCGCCGGCGATGAGCTCTGCCATCCGGACAACTTCCTTGCATCCGTTTAAAGAGTATATTCCACCCATAACGTGTTTCTTCGTGTTGTCGAGTGAGTGAAAGAACCGGTTTATGTCGATTTCATCACGCTCTTTTACGTCGTTCGGAAACACGTTGATCGTAAACAGATCGATATTCTCGAGCTGCTCCACGAATCGCGCGTTCTGCATCACGTCCTCGAGCGTCGACTCCCGTCTCTTCCCGGTTTCCGGATCGAGCACATAGATTGCCGTACCCCCGGTTCCGTAGTACACGTTTGCCCCTTCGAGCACGCAATCGTTCTCCCCGTCGCGCGAATAGAGTGTCACCGAAGACGGATTGGAATCGATTGCGTCTTCCACGAGAGAGCGAGGAAGTTTCATCGTTATTCCATCGTCTTTAACAACGGCGCCGGCCCGCTTGAGCCATCCACGCGCTTCTTCCGAATGAACGGCTACACCGCCTTCCTCGAGCACGCGAAACGCCGAATCGGCTATTTTTCGAACATCGCCTTCATCCAGCGGTTTGTATAGTGCACGTATCATTTCCATCCCCCTTATTACTGACTGTATTTGAAATTGAGGACACGCATGACCCGTCAGTCACTTCAACGGTGGCTCATTTGACTATCGGCTACAAGTAATTATGTGTTTACATAATACTACAAAAAAATCGTTTATGCAAATCAGCTCATAAGTATATATAAAATTATGTATATATACGTCTTTATGAAAGACGTCGTCCAAATAATTCCACGATCACCATCGCGGCCGGTCGCTGCATGGAATAGCGTCTCCTGCTCGAATGGGGTCGTCGGTATCGGGAATCTTTCCCGATGCATCACGTTTGACTCGCTACGGCACCGTCGGAAGACGATCGATATTCCACTCGACGTGCCGAACACGATTCAATTCAACATATGAGGTTGCTTTTTTCTCCATCGATACGCATGAGAGAAGAACTCGCGGGAGGGCGGTAAGCGCTCCGGTAATCCCGATTTTGGATCTACGGCGTGTTTTTCGAGAGCCGCCGGCGGTACGTCGCATATAGGTGTCGGCCCGTCGAGAACCGTCGTCGTTGTGTTTTATTTGCCTTATACTATAGACCGTTCTCGCGTTAATGCAACCCGCCGACTGCGGCTATTCTTATGCCTCCGTAAACTCCACCCTCAGCTCGAAGGGTGCATCGGTGCGGGGCGTGAGCGTCACGACCATCATGTCAATTTCGGACTCGAAAGCTTCGGCAAGGTTAATCGAGATCGGAAATACTGCATCCGCAGGCGTGGCAAACCGATTTGGATTGAGCTTGATGGTTCCCGTCAATACTCTGTCACCCGAAATCATCGCTTTCGGGAGTCGAACCGGCACGGTATTTCGAAGTGATAACCAGTCGGTGCCGATCTTTTCGGGATCGAGCTCTCCTGAATCGAACGATTTCGAGATCAGATTGTCCGATGAATCGTACAACCAGATCGAAAGATCGACGGGCTCCGCGTCTGCATCAACGGCGCGGATTGAATCGATTCGCAATGTGTACCGACTCTCCTTTTCGCATCCTGAAAACAGTACTATACAAAGCGCCACGCATAGAACGATTCGAAGAGCCGCACCGGGGGAAGTGCCGGTTGAGATTCGGTGCTTATACGATTCGAAGCGAAAACCTGAAGACATCACTGTTAATCGTACTCGGTGTGGCAGGGAAAAGCAACGAGTACCGTGGGCCGAATTGTGCTCGCTATTCACGTTCCAGCACATCGTAGGTGAGTTGGGTCCTACGATCGACGTCGAATTTGTCGAGCAGACGACTGACGTGGTTTTCGATGGTTCTTCTCGAGAGTGCGAGCATGTCGGCGATTTCCTGATTCGTATATCCCTTGACGACGAGCGCGAGAACTCGTTCCTGTTGATCGGTCAGTCCGAATTCCGCTTTCCATGTGATCGCTTTTTTGCCGTTATCCGGTACCCGCCGTTCACCCGTGACATCGGCGGAAACCGCATTGTCACGATGTGGGACCGCCACGGGAGCTCGCCGATCGAGTGGTGAAAAGCGTGTGGATTCCCATCCGCGAATATGGCGAATTAGCCCGTCCTCCACCGCTTGCCGAACGTGGACACGGTAGTCGAGCATATTACGGACTTTTCTCACGAGTGTGTGCCTGGAGAACGGCTTGTAGATTATGTCCATCGCACCGAGATCGAACGCTTCCTGTTCGGTCGGTGCATCCCGTTTTGCCGTCAGGATGAGCCGTGGAGCTTCGCTGTAACGTGAATCCTCCTTGAGCATACGGAGAAACTCGATTCCCGACATCCCCGGCAGCATGATATCGGTTATGATCAGTCCCGGTGGCTCCGTGTCTATAAACTCGATCGCTTCCCGTACGGTGGAAAAACCAGCTACGGCGAACTCGTTTTCGAGGACCTCGGTGAGATGGGTAAGCAACATCGGGTCATCTTCTACAATCACCACCGGAAATCCGGAAGCCGGATTCGACATCGAATCGGTCGTTTTTTCCTCTTCATATTCGGCGACCGCTGCGTCCGGATGGGTATCGATTGTTCTCGGCGATTGCTCGAATGGATCGACGAGCGGGAATGAAACGATAAATTGTGAGCCCCTGCCGGGTGTGCTCGAAACGTCTACCTTTCCGCCGAGACGCTCGGTAAACGCCATGACGAGCGCCAAGCCCACACCGGTATTGTCACCGACATATCGATCGAAAATCGTGTTGATTCGCGCCGGTTCGATCCCGCATCCTGTGTCTTCTACTTCAATCATCACTGCGGTTTCGGTTTTATCAAGGGTAACACTAACCGTTCCGCCGGTGTCGGTATATCGAATCGCATTGTCGAGAAGATTCGATACAATCGAATCGAGCATCTCTTCGTTCATCATAGCCAGAGCGCCTGATGCATCTCTTTCCTCGAATCGGAAAGTGATCCCTTTGTTCTCCGCGATACGGTGAAACCGACCGACAATATCTCGAAGCAAAAGCATAGGATCCATCGGCTCGGAATACAGGTTCTGAATCGGGGTGTCGAGACGAGAAAATGTCAGCAGATTGTCAATTCTTCGAATGAGCAGGTCGGTTTGTTTGAGCATATCGCCGGCGATGTCGCTTGTCGGTTTGTTATTGCGCAGCGTACTCGCTTCGCTCAGCGATTCGATCGAGAGCTTGATGTTGGTAACCGGTGTTCTGAGGTCGTGTGATACGTTTGTCATAAAGTCGGCTTTTGCCCGCGCGATCGATTCGATCTCTCTGACCTTCGATCGCGCTCGTTCGGCGACGAGCCGCATCTGTTCTCGTTCTCTTCTTTCGATCTTTACTCGCTCGACGACTGCTATTGAAGTAAATGCAACAAAACACACCACCCCGATCTGATCTCCCTTGAGCGATAAATAGGGTGTAGCCTTTGCCATGATCCCGTAATCTCTGAGGTACGCAATAAGCGTCCCGGTAATAAAACAACTCCATGCGAGTGCGTATGGATATCGATATTGTGATTTGTGAACAAAGAGGATAATACCGGTTGCGACGATCATACAAACGGTTACACCCACAAGAAATGGAGACACAATCGTGGACACGGATGCTGAAAAATCTGCTTCTATGAGAAGAAGTGTGCCGAGACCGAACGACCCGATGGTGGCAAACAGGAGCCCTCGATCAAGTAGACGATTCAGAGAATGTATATCATAAAATTTCCGGGTGAAGAGAATCATGAATCCCCACATCAATGCGGTTATCGAAGCAAGCAGATTGAACCGCAGATATGAAAACGACAATCCCTCGGCGAATGAGGTAAGGACACCGTTTGCGAATGCAACATACAGAAGAACGAAAAGGTGATATGGGATATAGAGGATCGAGACTTCGCGTGCTATGCTGGACAACACCGCACTGTTGAAAAAGAACAATCCCACGAGGATCCCGAAGACCGTCCCAAAAGTGATCGAAAGAAGAAACGAATGACGACGGTACACATCGTTTCGGACGAGCATCGGTATGAGCCGATCGACGTAGTAGGCACGGAGCTTCACATAGACAGTTTTGGCGCTTTGCGCATCGACTTCGATCGAAAGTGATGCGTTCGGAGAGACCGAATTCGGTCCGAACTCTTCTCGAAGTACATTGTATGAATGCGCCTTCTGTACAAAACCGGTATCGTCACGATAGCTCAGATTCGCTCGCCAGAATCCTCCTTTTCGAAGCACCACCTGATACCCGATAGTTCGTTCGGATGGATTTACAATGGTGAAGCGCAACCAGAATACGGATTCGTTGCCCTCTTCAGGTAACGAAAACTCCGATAGCGGTTTAAAGGTCTCCAACCGGGCGACACGTTCGATCTCGTAGTCGTGAGGACCAACATCGGCGCAATCGATCTTTTCCGATATCGGTATTCGCGGAGCACCGAGCCGGATCGGTTCGGCGTCGACACCGAACAAACACATCGCCGTAAGAAGAATTGGAGTAATAATTGTGATTTTCATCGATCGAACCGATTATACGACGCGGATGGTAAAGAGAATAGGTATTAATACTAGAGGGGATGGGTAATTATACCCTCCGCTTCTATCTGCCGATCTGTAACAATTACGTCAGAGCTTATTTAATACGAAGTCGATGTAAAAATGTGCGCCGGCGAGGTCGAGTGTGAATCTCCCTTGCCGGCAACCCTGTCTCATCACCGGTGGATCATGCTTCGACCTTTCTGTATGATGCCACGAATGAAGAAAATCGAGCCGCTTGCGCAGAACCACATAGAGATACTTCGATCTCCGGATTCTCGGAATGTGTACTGTGGATCGCCCGGTATCGGCGTGCTCCCGAGCGGAAGGATAGTCGTAACGGAGGGACTCCGGGGGCCGGGGCTCGAGGATATGAACGTTGACGTACCCGAAGCCGACGACGCCCATATAGGCACTTCCGACCAGTCGAAGCCGAAATCGGCCCAGGAGACGAGACCGGTTCATAAATCGCGATCCGTCAATCCTTTTCAGGGCCGGAATATCCTCGGGAAGTTGCTTGTTTCCGACGACGGTGGGAATTCGTGGAAACAAACGTTTGAATATAGAATGATGCATCAGCGGCCGTTCGTCTCCGGCGGCTCGTTGTACGTTATCGGTCATGACGGAGACCTCCTGATCATGCGTTCCGATGATGAGGGAGATACATGGGGCGCTCCCGTCAGATTGACCGACGGCGAGATTTGGCATCAGGCGCCGAGCAATGTCACTTACGCAAACGGCTGTGTGTATCTGGTAATGGAAAAACGTACATCCGTCGATATCGACGTGTGGCCGCCGGGAGAGTTTGCACCGGTGCTCATGCGCGGAAGAATCGGAGACGATCTGACGAAACGAGAGAGCTGGGCCTTCGCCTCGGCGCTTTCATTTCGGGACGTACTTCCCGGAGTCGAGATCGATCCTGAAATCGATTTTTTTGGTGTACCGTTTTTTTCTGCTCCGTATCCGCACGGAAGCCGTGTTGCCGAGACGCGCGAGGACCGTCATTGCGCGCCGATCGGCTGGCTCGAGACGAATGTCGTTCAGTTTGTCGATCCGGAGCACCTTTGGACAGACCGGTCGGGACGTACCATGCATCTCTGGATGAGAGCACATACCGGCGGGACCGGATACGCCAGTATCGCCCGGGTTGTCGAAACGGGGGATCGCGGCGGTACCGGAGACATGCGAACCGAGCTCGTTACGGCACCGTCGGGTAAGAGGATGCTCTTCGTCCCGTGCCCGGGAGGTCAGATGAAGTTTCATGTCCTGTATGATGAGCCGGGCGGGCTGTACTGGCTTTTGAGCACGCAGGCGACCGACTCGATGCGTCGCCCGGAGATAATGCCCGATGAACGATATAATCTTCCGAACAACGAGCGGCGAAGGCTTCAACTCCACTTTTCGAAAAACATGATCGACTGGTGTTTCGCCGGTCTGGTCTGTGTCGGTCCGACCGAAGTGGCCTCGAGACACTATGCGGCGATGGCCGTGCGTGGAGATGATCTGCTCGTTGTAAGTCGTTCCGGGAGTGAAAGCGCGAAAAGCGCGCACGATACGGACATCAGCACGTTTCATCGAATCGAGCAATTCCGTAATCTCGTGTATTGATGATAGTGGAGGAGACGCAGGAGAAGAACCCCATGTTTATGATCACCGATGACTTCGGAGGAGTCATCCGCTGCAAATCGGTTGCGGAGATTTCCGAGTTCACACGCACGTTACACCTGATCAAAGCGGATCGCATTGCGATTGATTTTGCATCCCCCGATCTGACCAACTATCCTTCCGAGATCGGCACCGTAAATCCGGGATTACGACGTTCCGCTGTTTTCGCAGAACAGCCGAATCCGATGAAAATCGTCGTGCCCGAGATTCGCAACCGGGGCACCGAGCTCGTCGCGAACATACGGATGAACGATCACCACGGACGGCCCGATCAGTGGGCCGATTGGGAACGGGAGCATACCGAGTGGTCGCTCGGGATCGACACCGGTGCACGAGACTGGAAATCGATCGGCAAGCTCCGCTGTATGGACTACGCGATACCCGATGTTCGCGAGCATCGGCTTTCGATAATTAAGGAAATTCTCGACCGGTTTGAAATCGACGGTATACAGCTCGATTTCAGTCGAACGCCGCCATTCGTTTCGAATCCGAAAAGCGAAAACGGGAAGTATCTAACCGAGTATGTGCGGTCGGTATCCGATGTGCTCGGACAAGCCGGAGCGCAATCGAAACTGATCCTCGGTGCAATCGTTCCGTGGGACCTGAGGCTGTGCCGAACCGAGGGGATCGAGGTCGAGCAATGGATCGCCGACGGTCTTCTCGATTATGTTTCTCCCGGGGAAAAATACTACGCCGATTGGAATATCGATTTGTCGAAGTGGATCCGGCTTACGTCTTCGACCACCGGCGACGCAGCGGGAGGTTCGGAGTCAGGATCCCACGTTCGCTCGGGAGACATACAGGACTACGTAGGCAGCAGGGGCTCATGCGATCTTGTTCCGATCGCCCATGGAAATGTAAGCCCTTATCAGAATTTCGAGTTCGGTGAAATATCGTTGTTAGGGGAAAATCAGGTGCTCGATATTCCCAAGCTCAGGGCTATAGCTTCCAATTTCGCCGGCCAGATCGTAGGAAAAGACGATGCACATCATCCGCCGGTGTTTCACTTCGGGCTTTATAATTTCTATACATTTGATTTCGGCTCCATGTAT
>CAYLZA010000066.1:0-910 GCA_964387575.1 uncultured Spirochaetales bacterium
TCCCGTCGGCCAACAAAAATACGCTCGGATTCAGGAGCGTCAATCTCCGGCGCCTTCGGCTTCGGGTAACCCGGGTCTTTGAAAACAACCTGGGTCAATTTTTGCAGACCGAGAGTTTCAACAGCGCCAGTTCGCGAACACAATATTTCAATTCGAGTTATGTAAACCGGGTCGGAGTTCAAATAGCAGACCGGATGCTCGAAATTGGCGAAACCGAGAACCAGTGGGTTGTCGGCGGTATAGATCTCGAGGATGTGTTTGCTGAAGAGCCGAAGGGGCTCTATCTCATCACTCTTACTTACCGGGACGAAGACATCATTACCCGTCCTTCCAATTACCGATATCGGTATTGGCAGAATACCATCTACAAACCGGTCGTAGCTTCCGATATCGGGTTGACCTATAAACAGGCGAAAAACCGCCACGTAGTTATCGCCACCGATCTGATTGACGCGCGGCCGATGAGCGGTGTAAACGTTGCGATCAAGACCTATCAGCGACAGATCATCGCGGAGGGCGTTACCGACGGGCAGGGAGTGGTGGAATTCGACAGCTCCGAGCTTACCGGTGCCTCCGGTTCGCCGTTTTATGTAACCGGCGAGATGGAGGATCAGCGCAGCGTAATCAAGCTCAACGAAATGGCCTGGAACCTCTCCTCGTTTGCTACGGGAGGAGTGGATCTCGGCCCCGGGGGGATTCGCACCTTCGTATATACCGAACGCGGGGTCTATCGACCGGGCGATGATATCCATCTGTCGCTCATCGTGCGAAACGAAAACCATACCTTCCCTCCGGGACACCCGGTAAAGCTCAAATGGTACGATCCGAAAGGGCAGATCGTCTCGCAGCACACTTCGACCGACGGCGTCGACGGATTCTATCGATTCGATCTTTCCACCAAACAGAGTGA
>CAYLZA010000066.1:920-5310 GCA_964387575.1 uncultured Spirochaetales bacterium
GATCCGACCGGAAACTGGGTTGCGGAAGTAGAGGCCGGAAGCGCAACCGTCACGCACACGGTCAAGATAGAAACGGTTGTGCCGTTTACCCTCAAGATAAAGATAGAGCCCGAAAAGGAGCGGCTTACCTACGAGGATCAGATCCTCGATTTCGATATCGATTCGGAGTATCTGTTCGGAGCTCCTGCGGCGGGGTTGCAGGCTGAAGCCTTCGTTTCGATCAAAAATGTTTCGAAACGTTTCGACAAATACTCCGGATTTACCTTTGAGCATGAAGGGATAACCTTCCCCGAAAACAGGCGAAGGGTTTTTTCGGGGAATCTCGATGAGGAAGGGGACGCATCAGTCCGCTGGAGAGTTCCTTCGCTTTCGAATGCGCCTTCTGCGGCGGCCGCCGAAATACAGGCACGGGTCTACGAGGAGGGGGGACGACCGAACGTCGGAACCACGATAGTACCGATCGACCCGTATCCGCGTTACGTGGGTCTCCGCAAACCGGATATGCCGTATGGATACGCGCGGATGGATTCCGAGATGAGCTTCGGGTATATCCTGGTCGACGAAGAAGGGGAAGCGATATCGGAAAGCGATCTCGAGTATTCGATCTACAAGAATGAAACCTACTGGTGGTGGGAGTACGACAGCCGCAAGGATTTTAGACTGCACTACAAGTCGGACTCGAATACACAGCTCGTTAACCGGGGAATGGTGGAAAGCTCCGGGACGCCGGGGACGATACGATTTACCCCGACCGAATGGGGTGAATATCTCGTCGAAGTCAGAGATACGTCCCGAAACGGTCATACGGCGGGATTCTTTTTCCGCTCGTCCTGGTGGGGCGCCGCTCCGTCAGGCTCGGATGATGCTTCGATCCTCGCGCTTCGAACCGACAAGGATCGGTATAATGTCGGAGAAACGGCTCGAATCATATTCCCGAGCCCGCCGACCGGACGATTGCTTCTTACCCTCGAAAATGCGTCGGGGATCATAGACCGACGGTTCATGGAGCTGAGCGGCCCGGGCGGCTCGGAAGAAGTGATCCCCATCGAGCTCGACGAACGGATGATTCCGAATGTCTACGCTTCACTTTCCGTCATTCAACCACATTCACAGACCCAGAACGATCGGCCGATACGTCTGTTCGGTGTCGTTCCACTCATGGTGGAGAATCCGGAGACCCGACGCCGAGTGATAATCGATACCGACGATGAGTACCAACCTAATAGTCCGTTTACGGTTACCGTACGAACCGCGGATCGACGTCCCGCCCAATTCACCGTGGCGGTAGTAGACGAAGGACTGCTCGATCTGACAAATTTCGGAACCCCCGACCCGTGGAACGAATTTCACAAGAAACAGCGTCTATCCGTATCGAGCTACGATCTGTTTTCGCACGTCATCGGAGCGAATAACGGGGATTTCTTCCGGGTCTATTCCATCGGCGGTGGGTACGATCAGGGCGTCTATGCGGGAGAAGACGCGGACGAAGGAAAACGATTCGAGCCGGTCTCGCTCTTTAAAGGACCGATTGAGTCGAATGAAACCGGCGAGGTTACCGTTTCGTTCGAGATGCCGAACTATATGGGCTCGGTACGAGTCATGGCAGTTGCCGCGCAAGGCGGATCGTACGGAAGCGCCGAAAAAGCCGTCCCGGTCAGAAAGGACCTCGTGATTCTACCGTCGTTTCCGCGAGTGCTCGGTCCGGACGAAGAGTTCGTAGTTCCTATTACTGTGTTTGCGCTCGAGGAGAATCTCGGGAAGGTAAACGTTTCGATCGATGCGAGCGGACCGGTTGGCGTTTCCGGTTCGAGACTCGAATCCTTGACATTCGATTCAATAGAAGAGAAGGATGTATCGTTTACTCTCGAAACGGAAAAGGCCGTCGGGTATTCACGGATAACTATTCGTGCCGTGTCGCCTGCCGCGAACGCCTACAGCACGGTAACAATTCCGGTGCGGGCATCTTCTCCGCGTATCTCGACTACCGGGGAGGCGACGATCGAGCGTGGTGAAGATGCGGTGCTTCAGGTTCCGGGTGACGGACTCGAGGGGACAAATACCGCGGAGATTCATATCGCGCGTCAGCCGAATCTATCAATCGGTCATCGGGTCCGTCGGCTGGTTCACTATCCGTATGGGTGTATCGAGCAAACCACATCGTCCGTGTTTCCGCAGCTCTATCTCAGGAGCTTTCTCACCGAGGGGAAGCAGAACGCAGACGAAAAAAGCGAAATTGATCGAAACATCAACGCAGCTATCGAGCGGATGAGGCGGTTTCAACTCGGATCGGGCGGTTTTTCCTTCTGGCCGGGAGGTAACTCGGTTTCCGAATGGGGAACGAACTACGCCGGCCATTTTCTGCTCGAGGCAAAGGCGGCGGGATATCATGTTCCCGACGATATCATCGGCAACTGGTTGCGTTATCAGAGCGCTCGTGCCGATTCAACGTCGGAGACGCTGATGAGCCGGGTATACCGGGTGTATCTGCTTGCGCTTGCCGACGAACCGTCTCTTGCGGCGATGAATCTTCTTCGGGAAAATAATTTTAGAGATATGACCGATACCATGCGGTGGCTTCTCGCGAGCGCGTACACATTGCGTGGCATGAGCGATATCGCTTCTGAAATCGTGTCGAATACGGGAACGTCGGTACGTGAGTATGACGGATATCATCGCAGTTACGGGTCGGCGCTTCGTGAT
Organism: uncultured Spirochaetales bacterium; assembly: GCA_964387575.1. Classification (GTDB taxonomy): domain Bacteria; phylum Spirochaetota; class Spirochaetia; order ARS1246; family ARS1246; genus CAYLZA01. The sequence goes on from CAYLZA010000066.1 coordinate 3,621, forward strand.
AAGGCGATGATTCTCGAAGCATTGATACTTTTCGGGCGCTGGAACGAGGCACAGACGCTTTTCGAGGATATTGCGGCACATCTGTCGAGCGACAGCTGGTATTCAACGCAGACAACAGGTTATTCATTGCTTGCACTCGGAAAATTTCTTCAGGCAAACCAGACCGAAGGCGAAGCGCCCCGGATTGCCGGTAGCGTACAGCTCCCCGACGGCAGACGTGTTACCTTCGATACAACCGAGATAAAAACGAGCGTTCCGATCGAGTCGGGGTTCGGCGGATCTCTCGAGGTTTCGATAGGAAATACGGCGACCGTCGAACGGGCCTTTGTAACGCTCGATTGGAGCGGTATTCCTGCAACCCCGGTGGAGTCGGTCGTTTCGAGAAATCTGTCGGTTTCGGTTACGTGGTACAACGACGAAGGTCGTCCGATCAATCCCGGGAGAATAGAGCAGGGAACATCGTTCTATGGCCTGTTTCGTGTCGGTAAACAGCAGAACCGGGAGCTCAACGAGCTTGCGCTCGTGCAGATCATGCCTTCGGGGTGGGAAATCGAAAACCTGCGGCTTACCGGCGAATCGCTCCCGCAATTCCTGTCGAGCCGAAACGTAAACAATGCCGAGTACACCGAAATTCGAGACGATCGGATTATGTGGTTTTTCGATATGTCGCGATACGAACGCAACCGCGAGTTTGCGGTAAAGGTCAACGCCGTAACGGTAGGCAGCTTTTACCTGCCGCAACTTACCATTGAGGCGATGTACGACAACGACTACTACGCGGCACGACCTGGACGCCGGGTGGAGGTTACCGATCGATAAGGAGAGGAGCCGCAAACGGGCCGACCCGAATGCGTATGAAGTACGCGTATGACGTATTCGCATGAATCGCAACGCACCACGGGCACGAAATAATGAGATCCGGGAATAGGCATAGTCGGGGGAAGACGGCAGGGCGACTTGCGCTGGTAGGATTTCTCCCGACGTTTGTCGTAGCAATTGTATGCGCGATCAGTATTCCTCCCCCTCCGCTTCCGGGTGATGGTGAGTATAGCGCCGTATTTCTCGATGATCATGATAGGGTTCTGCGGGTGTTTCTCAATCCCGAGGAGCAGTGGATACTGCCGCCGATATCACCGGACCGGGTGCCGGAGAAGCTCGAAGCTGCGGTCCTGGTATCGGAAGATCGTTATTTCTATCATCACCCGGGAGTAAATCCGTTTTCGATCATCAGGGCGTTTTCGCAGAATATCCGTGCCGGTCGGATCGTAAGCGGCGGGAGCACGATAACCATGCAGCTTGCCCGTATCCTGGACCCGAAATCACGCACAATCGGAAGTAAAATACTCGAGGTGGGCCAGGCGCTCAGACTCGAGGCTCGCTATTCGAAGAAACATATCTTGTCGTTGTATTTGAGTAACGCCCCGTACGGCGGTAACATAATCGGTGTATCGGCGGCATCACTTCGGTTTTTCGGGAAGGAGCTTGCCGAGTTGACGTGGGCGGAGGCGGCGACGCTTGCAGTGCTTCCGCGCTCCCCGGGAACCGCGTATCCCGGAGCCGGTGACGACGGTTTACGCCGTGTACGTGACCGTTTGCTCTCGCGTTTACACGAGCACGAACATATCGATGACCGAACGTTACAACTCGCCCGGGAGGAAAGCGTCCCGGACCAGAACGTACCGTTCCCATT
>CAYLZA010000066.1:5320-8912 GCA_964387575.1 uncultured Spirochaetales bacterium
ACTTTACCCGTTATCTCTACGAAGAGCTCGAAAGAGACTCAGGGGTAGTGAGAACGCATATCGACCTGGATATACAGGACGAAGTTGAACGCACCGTACGGTCGCATGCTGTATATCTGAACTCGCTCGGTATCGAAAATGCGGCGGTCCTGATCGCAGACACGGCTACCGGGCGGATCCGGGCGTATATGGGATCGGTCGATTTTTTTGACGTCGCCGTAGGGGGGAGAGTCGATGGTGTGCGTGCGCCACGTTCGAGCGGGTCGATCCTCAAACCGTTCCTGTATGCGGCTTCGTTCGACTCGGGGCTCATAGTACCTGAGACGATGATCGTGGATGTGCCGACGAGCTTCGGCACTTTCAACCCGCAGAATATCGGCAGGAGCTACACCGGGATGGTCACGGCCGCGGAAGCGCTGCAGCGTTCTCTCAATGTACCTGCGGTCAGGCTTCTCCAACGCTACGGTCATCGCGATTTTCATCTGTTTCTCAGACGGGCAGGGATGAGCACGCTGTTCCGAAGTCCCGACGACTATGGGCTTACGATGATTCTCGGAGGAGCCGAGACCACGTTGTACGATCTGGTACGGCTCTACCGGGGTCTCGGTAATCGCGGGGTGTTTACACCCCTCGTGCCGGATGCAGCGTCAGAGAGCGGGGCGGTGATGGGCAAAGCGGCCGGGACGAGCCGCGGGACCGGTTCCGCCGAAGCCCCACTCATAAGCGACGGGGCCGCGACGATGATTCTCGATGTTCTCAGAGAGGTGAAGCGTCCTGGGCTCGAAACGTGGTGGCGGAGTTTCGCCGAGAGCTATCCCTTTGCGTGGAAAACCGGAACGAGTTACGGCAATCGCGATGCATGGGCGGTAGGCGTAAGTCCCGAGTGGACGGTCGGTGTATGGGTCGGTAATTTCTCGGGTCGCGAAAATGTCAATCTCCGGAGCACCACGTGCTCGGCTCCCTTGTTGTTCGATCTGTTCAACTCGCTTCCAAAAGACCCGGAACGACGCTGGTTCGAACGTAATTCCGAGAGCTTCAGAGGCGAGACCATATGCCTTGATACGGGATATCTGGCCGGAGATGCCTGCGAACATACCGTCGAAATCGAGGTGCCGCGATATGCCGAACCGCTACCGGTGTGCCCGTACCATGAGAACATATTCATCGATGAGCGGACCGGATTCGAGGTGTGCTCACGATGCTGGGAGCCGGAGCGTGTGACCGAAGAAAGCATACTCAGATACCCTTCGGATGCGTCTCAGTATCTCAGAGAGCGCGGCGCTGCGGCGGATGAGATACCTCCACACAATCCCGAGTGTCCGGTACACGGAAGAGAATCGGGTTTGGCGATCCTCTATCCGAAAAACGATGCGAAGTTATTCGTTCCGCGGGGTGTAGACGGCACGCTCGAGATGGTCAATGCCCGAGCGGCCGTACAACGCGGCTCGGAGAAGCTCTACTGGTATCTCGACGGCGCGTTCGTCGGAACAACGGTGGATCGACACGGATTACCGCTGGAGCTCGCCGGAGGCGAGCACCGGCTCCTTATCATCGACTCTGCGGGTGCCCGGCGTGAAAGCAGCTTCCATGTAGCGATTTCCGGCGGAGCTCGATAGGCAAACGGTAGTTTCGATCACCCCTCTTCCACCTGATGTGTATTGAGGCAGATACCCGAGCCGGGCGTGCTACCGGCGCCGGGTTATTGCGGTACGATTTCGAGATACTCGATTCGCTTCGAACGGATCGACCGGTAGAGATCATCGGCGGGATAATAGCGATTTCTCCCGATCATACTGATACCGTCCTCGTGACGCAGGCTGTTACTGCCCCAGTCGGAAGGGATCGGATCATAGACGATGAAATGATTCTTATCTTTCGTGTAGCCCTTGATGACGACGTAATGACCCTGTGTGTAGGTATAGTATCTGCCGAAGAGATCGTCGTCCGGGGTTCCGTTGACTGCGGGAATATCTCCTGTGGAAAACAGCACGATTGCGATATTTCCGTTGTCTATGGCCTGAAACAGATTTTCCTTCGAGTTGAGACGCTTGAACCCCACCTGAACGCCGTTTTTGCGCAACGAGCGATAGAGCTCTTCGAGCGTGGTGGCCCCGAGCCGTTGCGAATGCCAACCGACTTGCTGCCTGACGGTAGAGACCGGCACGTATTCTCCCTTCGCCCACGCTACCGCCATGGAAACGGTTGATGGCCCGCAATTGGATTGTGAACCGGTGTTGAACTGGGTTCGATACCAGTTCAGATCGGTTCGTTCCACGTGTACCGAATCCACAGGACTGACAAAAACGTACACATTGCTGCGGATACCGTCTTCTTCGAGCGTCAAATTGTAATACCCGGGCTCGGTAAATCGATAAATGGTTGAATCGAAGTTCGACGAAACGCTCTCGATCGGCGCGTCGTCAATCGACGAATAGTTGAGAATGCTCTTCAACGTGCCCGAAAGCGCGAAATGCTCATCCATGCTTCTGAGGGTAATAAACGACTGATATTCGGTTCGATACGTAGCCGGGTGCGGAACATCGATATAAATCTCGTTCGATTCTACATATCGACCGTCTCGAAGCTTGGCATCGAGACTGATCCGGTAGGTTCCGGGGCGATCATACGTCCAGAATGTTGTCGATCTGAACGATTTTCTGCCGTCTCCGAGATCCCACTCATAAGCGGTGAGCTGACTGGTGCTCGGCTCCGTTATGTAGAAGTGAGCGGTCACGCCCCGTCCGTCGTACTGCTCCCGTGCGGCGATCTTGAGCTTCGGCAAGGCTGATTGTGTGGTAGTAGCTTTTATTGACGAAGTGGCCAGCCGTACTTCCTCGATATTCTGCTGTTGTGCCAGTTGCTTTTCTTTTGCTTTCGAAGGAATTCGAACGACGTCGCCGGCCCGAATCGAGTGAACATTCTCTATTTTGTTGTAATACGCGAGTTTTTGCGTGCTGATTTTGTAGATGTATGCGATTTCCGAGAGCGTTTCCCCTTTCACGACCCGGTGATCGTAATCTTCCTCCCGGTTGATCTGAAGTGTTCCACTTCCGCTTGCCGGTACGGACTCCTCTTCTTCGGCGGGTTTTTCCCGAACATCCCCGGGCTCGAGCGTTGCGAGCAACGATGGTGCGGGACCGGTATACAAGCCCAACGGCGAGCCGCCGAGTTGTGACCCGAACATCACCAGGTACATGACGATGATGAGCGTAAACGCAATAGAACCCGCAAATACATGGGGGCGACGCGTGGCCGCGCCTGTCACGTTTTTAAAAAAGACGGAAACATACTCAGCTACGTGCTTATGGTGAACGGCGGGTTTATATTTCCGTTTCTTCACCTTCTGATTTTGCAATAATTGCTTCATCATGTTTCCACCATTTTAATTTTCGTCGATTATTGAACCGAAGTAAATGGGAAATCTCCTTCTCACAAAGACTTATTCGCTCCGTACGCGTTAAAAACCACGCAGCAACTCCTTATCTGCCGCTGTAGCTCTCCCCGGCCTCGTTTCTGAAAGGAATAAACTTTACGCTGAGACCATTATATACGTCTCTTCTGCTCAGCTTGAACGACCCGTCTTCCTGCTTCT
>CAYLZA010000067.1:0-8853 GCA_964387575.1 uncultured Spirochaetales bacterium
TCTGTTCCTCTTCGAGTCCGGAGGATACTCCACTTGGTCTGAGTCGTGCCGTATCCTCCCGAATAAAGAGACATCGATCACATAATTGATCGGTAAAGTCGCGATCGTGAGAAACGAGCAACCCGATACCGTTGTATGATTTCAATGCATCGAGTAGAAATCGTTTTCCCTCGTCATCAATATGATTCGTAGGTTCGTCCACCGCAAGAAGCTCCGGTTCCATCCAGAGCGCAACGGCGATCTGAAATCGCTTCCGTTCCCCTTCGCTCAGCGTGTTCCAGCGGTAGAACCAATCGAATTCGATCCCGAGTCTACTCTTAAGCCGCCCTGCAGTGTTTTCCGCTTCATAGAGCGCTGAGAGAAACGACTCGCTATGGTACGGTATCGTTTCAGTTGATTGCGGACAGTATAAGCGTGACTCGGGAACAGCGATATCGCCGGATATTGTCGCAGTCGTATCGTCGAGAGCTCCCGTAGCTACACGAAGCAGCGTTGTTTTACCGATACCGTTGGCACCGACTATCCCCGTCCAACCGGCGGGGATGGTTACCGATAGCGCACCGAGTATTGGAAGAGAAGATGATTCGTATCGAACCGACAGATTTTGTATATTGAGTGCTGAAAGCATGTCGTCACTCCCGTACAGGTATTTAACGCGCGGCACTCGAAGCGCCGACAGCGGGTTCCTCAAAGGGACCGTACCGGGCTCGAGAGGAGTGAAGTGAGAGGACAACCACCGCGCCCATCAAAATCGACGACTGTACCGGCCGCGCAAAAGAGACGGTTGTTTGTTTCCTCTCGACTATATCCGCATCACCCTTGTCGCTCCCGTTTCGACATGCTTGTTTGATACGACTATATCGATTTCGAAGAAAAGAGTAAATAATGGTCCGATGTACCGAATATGCCACCGGATATAGCGTATTTGGTATCCTAGTGTCCTGTGCCAGAAATACGTTCGCACAATCGTGATATTTTCTCAAAAAATGATTCGGCAGTAGCTGTCCACACGAATGGAGTCGCCGTTTTATTATAAGCGGCTACAAAATTGTCTATCTTTTCTTTCAGTTGCTTCACACTTGAGAATAAACCACGACGTATCGCGCGATCGGTTATTAGACCGAACCATCGTTCCACTTGATTCAGCCATGATGAATACGTCGGAGTAAAATGAAAATGAAAACGGGGATGTGATGCTAACCACGCTCTCACCTTTGCATGTTTATGTGTTGAATAGTTGTCTATTATTATGTGCAATTCGAGCTCTTGTGGTACGTTGCGATCAATCACCCGTAAGAACTGAACAAACTCCTGGTTACGACGCTGCCGGTTACATTGATGCAGCACCTTCCCGTTGGCGATATCAAGAGCAGCAAAGAGCGTGGTGGTACCGTGACGCACATAGTCGTGTGTTACCCCTTCCACGTATCCAAGTCCCATCGGTAGCATCGGCTGACTGCGCTCAAGCGCCTGGCACTGACTTTTTTCATCAACACACAATACCACCGCATTTTCCGGGGGATTGAGGTACAATCCGACGATATCGCGTACCTTTTCGACGAAAAACGGATCGCTCGACAACTTGAATGTTTCTCGTCGGTGCGGTTGGATTGCAAACGTGTTCCATATGCGCTGTACCGTCGATTTCGACACACCGGTTTCTTCGGCCATGGTGCGACATGTCCAATGAGTCGCACCATCAGGGGTGCTTTGCAGTGTTTTATTAATCAGCTCCACCACCGTCTCTTCTTCTATCGTACGCGGACGACCGGGACGAACTTCATCGTATAATCCGTCCAATCCGTATTCAATGAATCGAGCGCGCCACTTGGTTACCGTCGCACGAGTCACGCCAACCGCCGCGGCGATATCGGTAGTTCTCTTCCCCTCCGCCGCCATCAGTACAATACGGGCACGAACAACCTGCGCATGCGCAAGCGTTCGCGAGTTTGCGAATGTCTCCAGTTGCTCCTGCTGTTCTTCGGTTAAAACAATCGAATATGTTTTTCTTCCGGATCCCATGTATTCCTCCATGAGTATACATCATGAAGACAATACAGGGAAATTAATACTACTTATCCGTGTAGTTATTTCTGGGACAGGACACTAGTGCAGGATTGCTTTCTATGCCGGTATTAGTAAACGCTATCGCGCGGAGAGTATTAGTTCCATTTACGAGTTCAAACGTAAATGTACTCGTGAGTGGCTCTTTTAAAACGTTTTGAGATTCCCTTGCGGCAAGTCCGCGAATCGACGTGCTTACCCTTGAACCGTTGTGAAATAGACGAATCCTCTCGGCACCGCCGCCCGCGTCTTCAGCGACGACGCGTACGCGAATACGACCGTCGTCAATATGCAATCTCAAGTCTGAAATAGCCGCAGCTCCTTCCTTAGCCTCCATCCCGAGTGCCGTAAATATTCCGTTGTTTCGCTCCATCTCCATTGATACTTCAGGCAAAGGCGCAAGAGAATCTTCGGCAGTGAAATCTATACCGTGATCCGAAACGTCAAGTCCAGCAATCTTAGCTTCGATTATGTCAGGTCGATAGAGTTTATCGAAAAACTGATCGATAGAAATGGTTTGGAATCCATCCACAAAATAAACAGCGTCTCGCGAAAGGTCTTTGTCTCCTTTGAAGAAACCATCGCTCGTCCAGGTTATCGAACGACCGTCTGCTGTTGAAATCAAGGTACAAATATTTTCACCTGTAACTGAGTTCCAGTAACGCATTGTTCCGTCTATTGAACCCGTTATTACTTGATTATTGTAGGAGGAAAAAACCACAGAATTAACATTACCTATATGTCCGTCAAATGTACGTACCTCGCGTGTGTTTGAGACGTCCCACAAATTTACGTCGTCATCATCCGAGCCTGTTAGAATGTATCTACCATCGTGCGAAAATCTTACAGAAAGTATTGCATTCAAATGGCCCTGGAAATTTCCAAGAATTTTTCCATTTGACAAATTCCATAGCTTTGTCGTATTGTCTCGAGATCCAGTTACCGCATATTGACCATCGGGAGATATATCAGCTGAATACACCACGTCTGAATGCCCGGCAAGCGTTCGCATAAGTCGTCCTGTTTGAGTATCCCATAATTTAGCCGTCTTGTCGTAAGAGGCTGTAAGCGCGTATCTACCGTCCGGTAAAAAAACAACTTCGCTTATCTTTGCTGGGTGACCGTCAAAAGTTCGAATTTCACGTCCAGATGATACTTCCCACAATTTTGCGCTTTTGTCGTATGAACCCGTAAGTGCGTACCGTCCGTCCGGCGAAAAAGCTACTGTAGATACCACATCTTCGTGCCCAACGAAAGTGTGTAATTCGCTACCCGTTGATAATTTCCATAGCTTGGCGTAATTGTCTTCAGATCCGGTAAGTGCGTAGCGTGCGTTCGGACTAATGGATACGGACCGAATTGATTCCGAGTGTCCCTCAAATAGGCGTATGACCCGCGCTTTTGCCAAGTCGACCAAGTTAGCTGTATTATCATCAAGTGATCCGCTAATTGCATATCGTCCATTCGCAGAAATCGCTAAAGAGGTGACACCTGAAATACTGCTAAAATTGCGTTCCTCACGACCTCTTGCAACGTCCCAAAGTTTAGTGGATCCGTCGTGTGAGCCGGTAAGTATATAATGACCGTTGGAAGAAATATCGACCGACATAACCGAACTTGAATGGCCTTTAAGTGTTTTTATATCTTGAGCGCTTGATATGTCCCATATTTTTACCGTATTATCATTTGATCCAGTAATAATGTAATCGCCAGACGAAGAAAACTTGACTGACGATAAACGATCTGAGTGACCCTCGAAGGTACGAATTGAGCGTTTATTAGAAATTTCCCATAATCTTGCAGTAGTATCAAAAGAACCAGTTACTATGTAATGCCCATCAGGCGAAAAATCTAGCGAGCTAACTCCATCTGAATGTCCTCTAAGTTTACGTATCTCACGACCGCTATCCACATCCCATAGTTTTATTGTACCGTCTTGATAACCAGTAAGTGCATAATCTGAGTTGGGCGAAAATGCTACAGCCAACACTGAAGTTGATTTTCCTTCAAATGTTCGCAACTCGCGCCCACTTGATACTTGCCATATTTTTGCAGTTCCATCACTTGATCCTGTAATTAAGTAATTCCCATTTTTCAGTTCTTTTGTGCGGAATGGTTCTGGGAAAAACAGATCAATTCTTATGCGTTGCAGGTGGAACCGGATAGATTCAAGCGTAAAGACACGGCAATAATTGGATTCAAGGAAGCTTTATATGTTGAAAAGATAAGAAATATGTTTTTTATCGATTATGTGAATTGCTCGAAAACGAAACAAATAGAACCGTTTACAAAGCAGATGCAGCCAACGCAAAAAGACGCGCTGCTGATTTGCGATGTTAGGCTGCCCCGAGGCCGAAGACCTTTGACTTTGACGGCATATTGATCCTATAGACGCTCACATTGTGGACGCCAGGGCCTCTCAAGCGCCTGCCACCCCAGCTTGCATAGGATCTGCCCGGTTTCGCTGCGCCGGACCTTGTTCCCGCACTCGCGCACCGAGGGTGCAACGAATGCACCCCGGCGCAGAATCCGAACGTTTGATCCACGACGACAGCGATCGCACAGGGATGTGATGGCAGACGCTTGCGTTTCAAACGCAGAGTTCCTGTCCTTCAGAGTGCGGGTTCACAATCCTTGTCGTGTACAGACCTTCTTCTCACCCGAAGAAATTCCATCGCAACAGAAAAAGTAATCTGACCTTCCGGGCCCATCGGAACAAGTGAAAAAGAAATGTCGAACGGAACGTTGTCCTCGAAACTGATTCCTACTTTGAACTCATAGTCCAAAGTCAACCCACTATACACGGAATATGTACCAAACTTACGTCCCCAGAAGCCTCCGAAATCCTCAATCGAAAACGATGTTCTGCCGGAATTGGGGTCCACCGCAAAAAGCAGTACTCCCGAATAGAGATCGAAGTCCGCTTCATCCGAAGAGTTTATGGACCACAAATTCACTGAAGCTTGGCCACCGGCAAAAATCGAAAAAGTATCAGTCAAACGAAACTTGTACTTTGCAGACAGACCCAACTGAGCTCTCGTCGGTATTACCGAGTAACTCACATTATTGTAAGTACTGTCACTACGATCGTATTCTTGAACGGGAACCTGGATTGTGGGAATGAACCCCCAACTATAGAACGGGAGGAATGAAAGGTTTTTGATCTCAAAACCAAAAAACTGCACGGCCATTGAATGCATCAGCGTGTTGCGCGTTGTTTTCGATAGCTGCTCTATGTATTCATCCCCAGATATTTCCCGTTGACTCTGTACGATATTCAGACTCCCAATGTAATCCAACGAATACCCAATGCTGAAAATGCCGCTCGTATGTCGGAACTCAGGCTGATCAGACCATAGAGTGTCTGACAGGTTTTTATCCCATTTTACAGAAGTCACAACAGATCTGTTCCTTTCTGAATCAGAGAAAGAAGGGAAAGGCGCATCATCATTCTCGAACGTCAGCTCAACCATGTTTTGCGCAGCAGTGTCGGGGATGACGGTGTTGTCGTTTTCACTTTGGTTGCCAATTCGAGTGTTCTTCTTTTCAAATCGCACCAGATTGTCGTCAATGTTCGCGACTCGCAGGTATGAGGACGCGGCAAACAAATCTCCGAAGACCTCATTGTACTCTTCAGGGCTCTTCCTGGAATCTGCTTCGATATGGCTGGTATGATACGCACTATACCACAAACGCACTCCGGTTTCGGTATCATACAGTTCGATGCAAGGCAGTATTCCGATGCCCTCGTAATATGCGCCGATATTCGCGCTTTCTAGACTATTGCCACCATAAGACACATCGGAAACAGCAACATGGGAACGAACTCCATAATACCTTATGAGCAGCAATGCATCCACACCCTTCCCGGCTGAATAGGATAGAAGATTCTTCAGATTGCTACCTTCAAAGCCATCTATCTCTTCGGTTGACCAACCCAACTGTCTGAGCCCATCAGCGACAACAGACTTCACGGCAGCGTCTACGCTGCGGCCGCCTTCAGTCAGTTGAGTCTCGCCTGCAATCGGATAGTATCGGCTTGTCAAAGGGGGAGTAACATGTGAGAACGTATTGAACCGTAAAAACCACGTCAGGGCGTTCTGCCGACGGAACGGATAGCTATATTTGTCGATCCAGGCTACCCTCGTCGTCCCATTAAATGAAGTGCCCCAGTACACGTTTTTTTTGTCCTTCGGTTGACTGTATGGATGAAACAGTCCTATGCGTTTTATATAGTCTTGTGCCAGTTCGCTCCTGTACTCTCCGTAGAGCTGTGTATAAACTCCAATACTCTCCAGTCCATGTTCCTCGAAAGAAGGATGTGTCCAGTTCTCAGCGGTTACACTGTAACAGCTCAGTAACATAACTAATGTTATCAACAATCTTACGTATATCATTTTGACTTCCTCTAATCATTTTTTCTTCAATAGACGTGAGTACCACAATACCTTCAATACGTTTTTTGTCAACACGTGATATCGGTAAAGCCAGCGCAAACGCATATGTTATTTGAAGCATGTCTAGGAAACGCGCGTCTAGTGTCCTGTGCCAGAAATACGTTCGCACAATCGTGATATTTTCTCAAAAAATGATTCGGCAGTAGCTGTCCACACGAATGGAGTCGCCGTTTTATTATAAGCGGCTACAAAATTGTCTATCTTTTCTTTCAGTTGCTTCACACTTGAGAATAAACCACGACGTATCGCGCGATCGGTTATTAGACCGAACCATCGTTCCACTTGATTCAGCCATGATGAATACGTCGGAGTAAAATGAAAATGAAAACGGGGATGTGATGCTAACCACGCTCTCACCTTTGCATGTTTATGTGTTGAATAGTTGTCTATTATTATGTGCAATTCGAGCTCTTGTGGTACGTTGCGATCAATCACCCGTAAGAACTGAACAAACTCCTGGTTACGACGCTGCCGGTTACATTGATGCAGCACCTTCCCGTTGGCGATATCAAGAGCAGCAAAGAGCGTGGTGGTACCGTGACGCACATAGTCGTGTGTTACCCCTTCCACGTATCCAAGTCCCATCGGTAGCATCGGCTGACTGCGCTCAAGCGCCTGGCACTGACTTTTTTCATCAACACACAATACCACCGCATTTTCCGGGGGATTGAGGTACAATCCGACGATATCGCGTACCTTTTCGACGAAAAACGGATCGCTCGACAACTTGAATGTTTCTCGTCGGTGCGGTTGGATTGCAAACGTGTTCCATATGCGCTGTACCGTCGATTTCGACACACCGGTTTCTTCGGCCATGGTGCGACATGTCCAATGAGTCGCACCATCAGGGGTGCTTTGCAGTGTTTTATTAATCAGCTCCACCACCGTCTCTTCTTCTATCGTACGCGGACGACCGGGACGAACTTCATCGTATAATCCGTCCAATCCGTATTCAATGAATCGAGCGCGCCACTTGGTTACCGTCGCACGAGTCACGCCAACCGCCGCGGCGATATCGGTAGTTCTCTTCCCCTCCGCCGCCATCAGTACAATACGGGCACGAACAACCTGCGCATGCGCAAGCGTTCGCGAGTTTGCGAATGTCTCCAGTTGCTCCTGCTGTTCTTCGGTTAAAACAATCGAATATGTTTTTCTTCCGGATCCCATGTATTCCTCCATGAGTATACATCATGAAGACAATACAGGGAAATTAATACTACTTATCCGTGTAGTTATTTCTGGGACAGGACACTATGTGTGCGGAAATACCTTTTTCAACAGGATTCGGATCATTATATAATCCGCAACAATCGCCTGAGTATCCTGCGTAACAGTCGCAACCGTTTACGTTTCGCATGTTCGTTTTGCTCGTGATCGGCAACAAGGGGAAGGCGATTCGGATTATAGCGAAAACGCCAGTCGATCAAGAAACGTCTTTTCAGTACTGTCTTGGGATTGGAAAAAGCATCAAAACCGGCTTTGCCGTGATATCGACCGAAACCGCTCTCGCCGACTCCTCCGAATGGGAGCCGGTGGCTCGCCGCGTGTACCATTGCATCGTTGATGACGAGTGCTCCCGACGACGTTTTTTCTTTAACTGCATTGCGAACGTCTGCATCCCGTGTAAACAGATAGAGCGATAGCGGCTTCTGAAGCGAAGCAACATTGGAAATCACCTCGTCCAGCGAATCATATTCAACTACCGGAAGAATCGGTCCGAAGATCTCCTCGGCAATAAGCCTGCTGTCCCACCGGGTTTCGGTAATAATCGCGGGGGCGACGTATCTTGATTCGACGTCATAGTCGCCGCCTCGAACCAGTTTCCCTTCTCCTGTCCCTACGCGAAGAAATTCGGTGATTCTCTGCGTATGCTCGGCATCGATGATCCGTGCATATCTACAGTCGTGCTTCGGATCGTCGCCGTACATATCGGTGACGGCTTGGTCTATTCGCTCGAGAAGTGCAGCGGTTATCGAGCGATGCGAGACTACATAACCGGGTGCGAGACAGGTTTGTCCCGCGTTGAAGTATTTCGCCCAGGCGATCCGCCGGGCGGTAACATCGAGATCGGAAGAGCGATCGACGATACACGGGTTGCTGCCTCCGAGCTCGAGAACGACCGGTGTCAGATATGAGGCCGCTTTTTGCATTATACTGCGGGCTACCGGTTTCGATCCGGTAAAAAAGATGTGATCGAACCGGTTGTCGAGTAGCGCCTTTGCGGTATCGCTTTCTCCTTCGACCACAGCTACGTGCCGTTCATCGAAATATTGGCGAACCAGCCGCCCGAGCAGGGCCGCGGTTGCCGGGTAGCGCTTCCCGGTTTTCAGCG
>CAYLZA010000068.1:0-8836 GCA_964387575.1 uncultured Spirochaetales bacterium
GAGTATACGGCGTTCTCGACGAGAAGCAGCAGCAATCGCATTTCGAAACAGCAGAAGCGTTGTACCACATCGTTGCTGAAACATGGAACAGGCTCGAGAATTCATTCGGCAATATTCCCCCTACAGAAACGGACGTGCAGAAGTGGATGATGGATCTATTGTCCGAACGAGGGCTGGTTACCGATCATCCACCGATCGTCGCTGCGGGGATTCATTCATCGGATCCTCATTTTGCACCACGTGCCAATGGAACACCGATCGAACCGGATACGGTTATTCAGTTCGACATTTGGGCGAAAAAGCCCGGCGGTATCTACGCCGATATTTCCTGGATCGGGTATACCGGAGACCCTCCGACTGAGGAAATTCTTTCGGTGTTCAACGCAGTGGTAGATGCGCGGGAGGAAGCGGTACGTTTCGTGGCCGAAAAACTCACGCCTGAACGGAGCGATACGGAACCACAGCCCGTGCCGGGGCACGAAGTGGATCGACATGTGCGCGAGATTATCGCGCGACACGGATATGAGAGCGGAATCAGACATCGAACCGGACACGGAATCGATACCGAATGCCACGGTTCGGGAGTAAATCTCGATTCTGAAGAGTTCCCCGATAGAAGATCATTGCTCGAAGGATCGCTCTTTTCGGTGGAACCGGGCATCTATCTCGAAAGCTTCGGTATGCGTACCGAAATCGATGTTCTTATAAAAGGCGGGAAGCCCGTCGTAACCGGGGGGAACCGGCAGATGCAGATTCTCACCTTTTCCTCATCATAATCGCAAAACAACAAAGAACCGGACGTATCATGAAACAATACTTCGAACGTCATTCCCGCGAATTAGAACGAATACGCGGCTTTCTTAAGTCGCATACCTCCTTCGCCGTCGTCGGGCACCGGGAGCCGGACGGCGATTGTTTGTGCTCACAACTCGTGGTTGCTTCACTTCTCTCAAAGCTCGGTAAAGACAGCGTGCCCCTCTCGCCGGGGCCGTTCGTCCGCCCGGAAATCATGCATTTGGAATCGTCGTTCTACTCGTCACTGAGCGATGCGGTCGATTCGACCGGTATCCGACCGGAGGCGACTATAATCGTCGACTGCTCAACCGGCGAACGGATCGGCAATCTCGCGGACGAGGTCGGTGATCTTCCCACGTGCGTCATCGATCATCACACTGCGGGCGATTCGTTCGGTGCCGTTCAGTTCGTCGACGCCGGGGCACCTTCGGTAACCTACATCGTCTACCGACTGATGCAGTTTCTCGAAATACGTCCGGACGAAAGCGATGCACATCTCCTCATGTTCGGATTGAGTACCGATACCGGCTTTTTCAGGCATCTCGGTCGAAACAGCGCCGATGTGTTCCGAGCAACGGCGGATCTGATAGAGCTGGGCGCATCGCCGAAAACGACATTTCACGATATGTATGGAAATCGATCGCTGGAATCCCGCAGGCTCCTCGCGCTCCTGATTTCGAGAACCGAGTCCTATTTCGAGGGTCGTCTGCTCATCACCTGTGAGACGCTCGAGGACACGGAGCGTTTCGGAAGGCAGAATCGTGATTCCGACTCGCTCTACCAGCAACTGCAATCGGTGGCCGGTTGCGAGGGAGTTGCGCTTATCCGTGAAGAATCGGCGACTGAAAGCTCGGTGGGGCTTCGCTCTCTCCACGATCTGGATGTGGGCGCATTGGCGAAGCAGCTCGGGGGCGGGGGACACAAAAATGCCGCCGGATACAGCGTCAACGGACGAGCCTCTGATGTAAAGACGGAGCTTCTCAAAGAGCTCGAGCGTCTGTTCTGAAGATCGAATTGTAAAAAATTGTAAAAAAGGACCTCTTTTCACCTGAAAATCACCGCCGGAATAGGCACGATAGTTGCATATCCTACTGTCGGGAGGGGCATCAAAATAGAGGAGTGTACTATGGGATCTCCCTCTCTTACCGTCGATGTGCTGCGTTATCAAAAAACCGGAAGCGGTCTACCGGAATTGCTGGAACGTATCGGGCTTATCGTTTATCGCTATCCGGCCCGGCATGCCCGCTGGGACGAGGATCAGTGCTCGGATTTCTTTTGTTACTTCTTCCCAAAAGTTCCCGGATTGATTCGTCGGTTTACGTATCAGGGAAGACCATTCGAAGTGTATCTCATTGCGTGTATCAGATGGCGTCTGAAAACGTACGCAAAAAGTATGGCACACAGCGCGGCTCGATACCGGGCAACCCGGGAACCGTCGTTCTGGCCGCATCTCGTACGCGAGAGCTCAACCGAATATACCCATTCTCACATTACCGAGCATGCGCCGAACGCATCCGTTTCAGAACATGCTTCACGGATGTTTAAGGTGGAGGAGGACGGGGTGATACGAGATCCGGTTTCAAAACGTCGGGTTCTTTTTCTTCTGTTGAAAACCGCGCTCGAGATCGACGATGAGATGATCGAAAAAGTGGTCAGACTGACTGGAATCGATCGCGACTGGACATTCTGTAAAATTCAGGAGCTCAAGGCGTGTATGAGTGATCGTCTTTCACGGCTCGAGCTGTTGAGAGGGAGACGCAACCACGCGTTTTACCGGATACACTATCTGAAGGAACGCCTCGGCGTCGAGGTCGAAGAATCAAAGATCGCCGAGCTTACCTCGTGTCTGCTGCAGGAAGAAGCACATCTGAGACGGGCTATCGCCACGATTTCCAAAATCCCGATGGCCCCGACACATAGAGATATCGCCTCGGTTCTCGGAATTCCGAAGGGGAGCGTGGATTCGGCACTCTACTACATCAGAAACCTCTTTACGGAAGGCCGAGCGAGCGGCGTCACGCGCAGCTCTCCACCCCGGGACCGGAACAAACGCGTTATGCTTCACGGTAAAAACTGATCCCGTGCTGTGTGGGCTCTGCCTGCGGTCACCGCGGCGGGGCGGCGGGGCTTTGAAATCGACCGATCATCCATATTATTATGCGCTTCATGACGATCATACTCGCATCGGGCAACAGACATAAACGTTCGGAAATAGCGGCCGTGCTCGACATGGTAGATATCAAACTGCCACAAGACGTCGATGTGGACTTTTACTACGACGAGACGGGGACGACATTTTTAGAAAACGCGTTCGGCAAATGCGAGCACCTCTACAATCAAGTACGTGTTCCCGTGCTCGCGGATGATTCGGGGTTGGTAGTTCCGGCACTCGGAGGCGATCCGGGTGTCCGCTCGGCCCGGTACGGATCGGAATCCGAAGAAAACAATCTCGACGATGCCGATCGAAATCAATATCTGCTTTCAAACATGCGTGGGATCGAAGACCGGAAGGCGTATTTCGTCTGCTGCATGGTACTGATCATGGAGCTCGACCGATTCGTCGTTGCCCAGGAGACTATCCATGGCGAGATCACGCTCGAACCGATCGGCGAAGGGGGCTTCGGTTATGACCCGGTGTTTTTTGCCCCCTCGGAAAACAAAACGGTTGCACAACTTCCGGCGTCGCGAAAAAACGAAATATCACATCGCGGCCGCGCACTCATGCGAATAAAACGGGAGCTCACTCCCCTCCCCGATTGATGCGTCGATTCCGGCGCCGATCAATACTGCCTGACCACTCTCAAGTGATCACAGGCAGTATTGACTTTTCGAATACGCCGCCGTAGGGTCGACTTCATGACTACAATACCTCAGCGAAACGATGTACCGACTGAATATACATGGGACCTCGATAAGCTTTTTACGAACGACTCGACGTGGGAAGAAGGCTTGAAGGAGTTCAGGGATATGATTCCGAAAATCGCCGGCTTCAAGGGCACACTCGGTGAGTCCGCGAAATCTCTTCGTGCCTGTTTTGATTTCATGAATAATCTGGAGCTGCTCGGCGAGCGGCTCGGGCACTACGCACATCTCCGTTACGCGGAGGATTCGGGATCGAGCGAAAACCAGGATCGTTTCGCCCGCTATATGAACGCCGCGAGCAAAGCTCAGGCGGAGGCAAGCTATCAGACGCCGGAGATTCAAGCCATTCCCGATGATACCATGAAGCGCTTTCTCGCAGATCCCGTGCTTGCCGATTTTTTGATTCCACTCAAAAAAATTCTGCGATATAAACCGTACATCCTCTCGGAACAAGAGGAACGCTTGCTTGCGCTGCAGAGCGAAGCAAATCAAACCGCATCAAAAGCGTTTTCCGCGCTTACCGATGTGGATTTCGATTTCGGGACAATCGAAGTCGACGGGACGGAACGACCGCTTACCCAGTCGACGTTCAGCTCGTTTATGATAAATCCTGACCGGGAGATTCGCAAAAACGCCTATTCTCAGTTTTATAAAACATTCGAGAGTCACAGAAACACACTCGCCGCTCTTTATTCGGGAAGCGTGGAGCTCGACAAATACCGGGCGAAAGTACGAGGGTACTCTTCCGCGAGAGCCGCGGCGCTCTTTCCCGATGATGTTCCCGAAACGGTCTACGACAACCTCGTCGGTACAGTATCCGATAATCTCGATACGCTTCATTCGTACTACGATCTCAAACGACGAGTTATCGATGTGGATCGTCTCATGCACTACGACGTATACGTTCCGTTTGTCCGTGATATCCAGGTGAAACACTCATTCGAGGAAGCGGTGGACGTCGTCTACGATGCGTTGGCACCGCTCGGTGAGGAGTACCGAAAAACGCTCAAGGACGGTCTTCTCGGTGGCTGGGTAGATCGATACGAGAACAAAGGAAAGCGCTCCGGTGCGTTTTCGGCGGGATCGTATGCGGGTGATCCGTATATTCTCATGAACTTCAAGGACGACGTGCTTCGCGACGTTTTCACCCTCGCACACGAGGGAGGGCACTCGATGCACTCCTACTACAGCGCCAGGAACAATCCGTTTCAGTACTACGATTACACGATATTCGAGGCGGAAGTGGCATCGACATTTAACGAGCAACTGCTCGCGGACTTTATGATGAACAAGGCGAACGACGAACGAATGAAGCTCTACCTGCTCGGCAAACAAGCGGACGACATCGTCGCCACGATCTATCGTCAAACTATGTTCGCGGAGTTCGAGGACAAGACGCACGCAATGGTGGAAAACGACACGCCGCTTACCGTCGATTCACTTCGTACCACCTATCGTGAGCTACTCGAGAAGTATTTCGGAAAGGATGTCGGTCTCGAAGAGGTGAGTGATTTGGAAGGGCTTCGTATCCCGCACTTCTATCGTGCGTTCTATGTATATAAATACTCGACCGGGCTTTCGGCGGCCATAAGTCTTGCCGAACGGGTGATGAACGGAGGCGATAGCGAGAAAAAAGCCTACCTCGATTTTCTCAAATCGGGCGGATCCCGATTCCCCCTCGAATCGCTTCAACTCGCAGGCGTCGATATGAGTAAGCCCGAACCGATCGAGGAAGCGCTCGCCACATTCGGCTCGATAGTTTCACGTATGGAAAAACTGATCGACAAAATATAGCCGGGCTACAAAGCAGATTTTGCACGCCGATCAGCGGACATATCAGACATAATGAGGCGGCCCCCGACCGCTCCCGAGTGGTCGGACGATTAGCTCATCGTTGAAATTGCTGACTTGCGATAGGTCTCCTTGATGTTTTAAAGCTGTGCCCATATATTCGCAGGATACCGTCAGGAATCATGTTTCTACCTGCCGACTAAAAAGGAGAATTATATGTTTTTTTGGAGAACGAACAGAACAATCCTGCTCTTTGCCGCAGCGCTCTTGTTCTTTACACCGATCATCAGCTGCGGTCAAAACGGAGACGCAGCAGCAGTTATTAACGGGAGAACGATAACCGAAACTGCTCTCGACCAGGAGGTCGAAGCATTCAAGCGTCGACTCACCTCGCAAGGCCGCTCGGTACCTCAAGGTCAGGAAGCTACGCTCAGGTCCGATGTTCTCGACAGCCTTATTCGAAAGGAAACGCTCTTGAGCGCCGCCGAAGAGAACAACATTACCCCGAACAAATCGGAAGTCGATGAAGAGATGGACCGGGTCAGGAATCAATTCAACTCGGAAGATGCATTTACGCAAGCGCTCGAAGCGCAGGGATATTCGCCGGAATCGCTTCGCGAAGCGATCGAAGAGGATCTCATAATATCTGAATTGATAGAACAAAAAGTGCTTGACGATATCGACATCCCGGAGCAGGAAATAAAAGATTTTTACGAGCAGAACAGCCAGTATTTCAACGTATCCGAATCGGTAACCGCAAGCCACATTTTAGTTCAGGTCGGCGAAGAGGCGTCACAGGAACAGATCGATCAGGCACGACAAAAAATAGAAAATGTCAAAAAGGAGCTCGAAGAAGGCGCCGATTTTGCCGAGGTTGCTAAAGAGAAATCAGAAGGCCCGAGCGCATCATCAGGCGGAGATCTAGGGTCCTTCGGCCGGGGACAGATGGTCCCGCCATTTGAAGAAGCCGCCTTCAATTTGGCTCCGGGAGAGCTGAGTGATGTCGTCAAAACACAATTCGGATATCATATTATCCTCGTCCGCGACAAAACCGAAGCGCGAGCTCAACCGCTCGAGGAAGTCAAGGAAGACATCGTCAATCACCTCAAGCAGTCGCAGAGCCAGGATCAGATCAACAGCTATATCGCCGGTCTTGTAGAAGAGGCAAACGTGGAACGCTCTGAAGAGTATGCAACCGAGGACGCTTCTTCGGAAACCCCGCAATAACTAATAAAAAGCTCATATACAAATATTGAACGTCCGAGGTACCCCGGCATAGCCGGGGTACCTTCACTTTCACCTCCACCCCTGCCCCTCGTTCCTTGGACGCGAATGGTGCTCGGCGGGATACGACTACGCTCGAGATCGTCGGTTGTTATCCCGATGTCGTTTCAAGGTGCTGAAAAACTACTTGCAATGCATTACGCCTCTATGTATAATACTTCTATGCATAGATAACTTATGCATAGGAGCCGCACGTGAATATAGACAAAGATCTCGTGGCTGCCTCAGCAACTCCGCTCATCCTCGGTATTCTCGACGAAGAAGAATGCTATGGGTATGCGATTATAAAACGGGTGGCGGAAATCTCCGGTGATGAGATCCACTGGACCGATGGTATGCTCTACCCGGTATTGCATCGCCTCGAGAAATCAGGACTCGTCGCTTCGAGGTGGCAACGCGCCGAGAGCGGGAGACGACGTAAATACTATCGACTTACTGCGAAAGGCCTGAAAGAGCTTCAAAGGCTTAGACGGCAGTGGGATCTCGTTGACAAAGCCGTAAGAAAATCGTTGAGATATGCCCTCGCGCCGGCGACTGCAGGAGGAACCGCATGAAAGACGATGGTAGCTTTGATCTCGACGAGGCGGTACAGAAGTGGCGCATACGGTTACGCAAAACCGGAGCGACTACTTCTGATGATCTGGATGAGCTCGAATCACATCTTCGAGACGAGATCCGGGAGCTTTCGACGTCGGGATTGTCCACGGATGAAGCGTTTATCATCGCTGTTCGTCGAATCGGAAACGTCAACGCCGTTGCCGATGAGTTCGCGAAAGTTAATCTCAACACAATTTGGAAGCAACTCTTCGAGCCGGTAGCTGATCCGGTAGGACGAGCTCGCGTGCGGCGCGAGTCGATCATAGCAATTGTGTTCACATGCGCGGCTGCACTCGCCGCAACTGTTTTACTGGTCAACACCTACCCCTATCGCACCGGATCGGACACCGAGCTTTTGACGATCATTCATCTACCGATAATGCTGTGGCTCATTCTGATCGTGGTGTATACCGGAAATGAAGGTACACAACTCGATCGAAATCTCGATTTTCTGACGTTTACCGGTGAGGCATTCATATATACGATTCTTATTGTTCTCGGCGGTGGCGTGCTGGTTGGCATTACGCAAGCGATATTCACGTCAATCGGGCTCGATATGGAGGAGACGCTGCTCAATCACATGATTGTTCCCGGCGGAGTGGTGGCGCCGGTATTGGCCGTCTACCTCGCGGAAGCTAAACGCACTGTAATCGAGAACATCGCTCCGGTGCTCGCACGAATTTTCGTTCCCCTGTTCTGCGTTGTACTATCGGCGTTTCTCGTAACGTTGCTGTTAATCGGTCAAGGTCCACATGTTGACCGGGCACTACTGATCGCACTCGATTTACTCCTCGTTTTCGTGCTTGCTATGATCTATTACAGTTTATCCGCGCGCCCGAGCTCATCGAGTAGAACGATCCACGATATCGAGGATGAGAGCTACGCCTTGCTCGTCGTCGCTCTCATCCTCGATATCGTATGTCTTACGGCAATTATCCGTCGTTTGGCTTCATTCGGCTTCTCTCCAAACAAGATCGCGGCTCTCGGCGAGAATATCCTGCTCTTCATACAGTTGGCAGGACTCTCGGTTACATACGGCTTATTTCTAATTCGTCGCAATTCGTTTCGTCGAGTCGAGCTCTGGATGGTCGGTTATCTTCCGGTATATCTCGTATGGTTCATTTTCATCATCGCGTTTCTACCGCTTATATTCGATTTTGCCTAGTGCTCGTCATTTCGGCTCGGTTTGCTCGATCTCGAGAGAATCGAGCATGTTGCTGAGTGTCGATTTGTTACCGTCCGCATTCTCTCGGTTCTCCACCAGAAAGGTACCGACAATATAAACCCGGGTTTCAGAAAAAAGCACGTATGTATTTCTGACTGAGCCCTCCCGTTCCTCCGGTCCGATCAAGTAACCGTTGACACCGGCGGTTGTGATAGACCTCGCTACGGAATATTGCTCGAGCTTTTCAGGAGCAAATTGCCCCCATTGTCCCGGGGGATCCTCCTGATCAAAAATCGACATCGGCTTTGACGTGATTGCGAGGATAGCGGCCGCTCGCTTATC
>CAYLZA010000069.1:0-8836 GCA_964387575.1 uncultured Spirochaetales bacterium
TCGCCGGTGTGCGTGCCTGCCAGAGTAGGTCTTGCCACCGGAAGATTTCCGTGGAAGATCGGTTCAATTGATAACGACTACTATCTATCTCCGGGGGCAAACACGTATTACAAGCGATTGAGAGACGCAGGATATCGCGTAGGATGCGTTGGGAAGCTCGATCTGGCGAAGTCCGATCCGTATAACGGACGCAACGGAGACAGGCCGTGTGTCTTTCAATTTGGCTTCACCCACCCGGTCGAAGTTGAAGGTAAGGTACATTCGCTGAAATTCCCGTATCCGGTCGGGCCGTACGGTTATTGGCTCGAGGAGAAGGGGCTTTACCAAAAATATCACAACGAACGAAAGCAGAACGCCGGAATGAGCTCGTGGTTGACTCCGTCGAAGCTTCCTGCAGAGACATTTCTCGATACATACCAGGGCGCACAGGCGGTCAGATGGATCGAGGAAATTCCGGACGATTTCCCGTGGCACCTGTTCGTGAGTTTTTCGGGGCCGCATCAGCCGCACGATCCTCCCGAAGAGTATGCCGAACGATACCGCAGCCTGAATATGCCCGAGCCGGCGGAGATCGCCGGCCCCGGTCGGCCGCGCAGACCGAATTGGCCGAGCAAACCCGAAGACATCGCGAATTGCCGCCGAATGTACTGTGCCTACATCGAGCTGATTGATGAGTGGATCGGTCGCATCATCGATGCGCTGACCGAACGCGGTATGTACGCGTCGACCTACGTAATCTTTACCTCGGACCACGGTGAGATGCTCGGTGATCTGGGTCTGTTTGCAAAGTCGCTTCCCTACGAGCCCTCACTGCATGTCCCGCTGATAGTATCGGGACCGGAAATCGATCCGGATACCGAATCTGATGCAATGGTGACATTGTGTGATCTGAATCCCACGATATGCGAGCTTGCCGGTCTTCAACGCGAGTACGGCATCGAGGGAGAATCATTCGCACCATGCTTGTCTGATGCTTCTACGGATTTTCGAGAATACGTCGTGGCGGTCATGCGTCGCTGGCGATGCGTACGAAACGCCCAACACAAGCTCGTCGAGAACTACAACGGTGACGACGAGCTCTACGATCTGATAGAAGATCCGCTGGAGCAACACGACCTGTTGTCCGAAGACGGTAAAGAAAAACACGCGGCACTGGTCGATGAGCTGAAACAGAAGCTCGCGGAACCTGACCGAATCAGCCCGTACGGACAGCCCCGCACTACATATTGACTCAGAATCCACAGAAATCGGATCAGTAGGTCGAAGTTCGCCATAATCCGCCGGCCGGATGTGCGGTGATTTTCGATTCAATATCACCATCACGATTTCGAATCAGTTTCGGAAGTCGCCCCTTTAAACCGACTTTTCCATCCACTATCGCAAGTGCACCGCGAACGCCTTCAACGGCGACAATAAAATCGAGTGCTCCGACGAGTTTTTCCGGGTCCGTACAATCATTACATAATCGAGTAGCGGCAGCATCCGCCAACGCCCCGGTCTCCGCAATAACGCAGGCGAGGTCTGCGTCCCCGAAGCTTCTCGAGTGTCCCAAGCGTGCCGATGATGAGCAGATTGCACACGGCGTTTCCTCGGGAGTAACGAACAACGCAAGCGAACCGGCTATATGTGGAGTGTTCGCGTAGAGACCGACGACGACGGGGTGATTTACGCCGAGAACGATATCGCCACCGTTATCAACGATTGCCTCCCCCGCCCCTTCCCTGATCATTGCGTCCACCGCCATCTGCGCTATCGCACCGGCAACAGCCGCCATCGGACCGACCCCGAACAGCCGCGCCGCACAAGCCATCGTGCGTGCTACCTCCGGTGCATTCGGAGGCAGATCCAGCGGGACGAACGAATCGGCGAACGGGTGAAACCGCTCGATAAACGATTCGAGCAGTGTTCGCTGTGCAACGATTTCCTGCCGTGCCTCGTCGTCGAAATTATCGCTGATCCGATACACAGCGCTTTTGTGCTCAAAACGCACCATATTGATTGTATGCCGTCGGACTTCGGCCGTCCCGCGTTTTTTCACAGGCATCAATCGCGAAAAATCGAGGTGCACGCGCCGAACGGACAATTGTCGATGCAATTCAGGCAATCGATACACAGGGAGGAATCGAATGTGACGCGCCGCGTTGCGGGATCCTCGATATGGAGGGCATCGGTAGGGCAATGCGGCAAACAGTTGCCGCAGCTCGTACATCGATCCTTGTTCCACGTCAGCCCCTTGTCGGATTCACTGATCGTCACTTCAAACGAAGAGAGAAAGTCCAGCCCGCGGGCGATGCTCTCATCGGTCCCGGTTATATCGAGAACGAGATACCCGTACTCGTCGGGGGTCACTTTTGCACGAAATATATTGACGACGAGATCGTAGTCACGCACCAGATGATAGACGATCGGTTTGTCGGTTTCGCTGTGAGGGAAATACAAAAGCAGTTTTTTAGTCGTCATTCTTCGCGCTCCCGAATGGAAAGTGATTTCATCGATGTGTTCCGCGGTAGCGGCTGCGACGGCGGTGAGAGCAGAAAATCTCCACGTCGAATCTCATCGGCGAGAAGCTCGGAGATCTCGAGTGCCATTTCGTATGACGACATCGATCCGACCTCGATCCGCTTTCCATTCAGCTCGATCTCACCGCTCTTGAGATCCGCGTACGAAACACGTCCGAGTACGTCGCTTCTTCTGTTCGGATATGCATCGGAGTAATCGATAACTGAAGCGAGTATTTCCGAATCCCTGACCGTTGTTCGCTTGAGTATTTCCGCATTGAGGATCGGAATCGGTATGCCGATTCCGAGAGAAAGCGAGACACCGTATCCTTTGAGAGTGACACCCCGAACGAAGCGGTCGCTCATCGATTTCATATCACCGGTGAGCGCCAGGGTTCCGGCTCCTTCCACCGGTACGTCATTCTCACCCCGCTCTGCGGCGGAGGCGTGCTGCGTTCCCTCCGAATACACCAGTCCGTGGGCTCCCGCAAGCCATACCCGCGTTCCCACACCGATCGTTTCGTAGAGCGGGTCGTTGAGAAGCGGTGACAACTGCCCTGCCGAGGAGTATGTACAATTTCGCATTCCCGACTTGAGATACCCGAGATAGGTATAGATCCCCTTATCCGAGCAGTTCGTCGCGACGTTGTAGTTCTGATAGCAATTGCGAGGATTGACCATGACCGCCTGATTGAGATCGTCGATTGTGACATAGGTCCGAAGCTCGCGGCGCGGATAATCATCGGTTCCGTAGGAGAGCGCAAAAAGCTGTACCTGCTCTCCGGCTACCAGCTTCTCTATTACGTGCCCGCCTCCGAAGCGAAACTCGCCCGGATATTCGATGTTCTCCGGATCGTTGTGCCTGAGCTGCGTTGCGCCGAGATACGCATCCACTGCGGCAATCCCGCAATAGAGCAGGACATCGTCGAGCCACGCTTCGGTAATCCGGATCTTTGGTTTGCTGTGACCGAAATTAATAAAACATCCCGAGGAGCACATCGGACCGAATGTCGCTGTCGTGACGACGTCTACTTCGTCCGCCGCAGCCTCGAGGCCGTTTTTGTCGACATAATCGATTATCTCGTCGGCGTTCATAACCACGGCTTTGCCGGCTTCGATCTTTTTGTTGATGTCTTCGTAGGTTTTCATCTATTCAGCTACCCGGTTTTCACAGGAAGAATAACACGGTGTTCGGATTTTGTGCAGCAATGCTCAGCAGAAGCCGCGGAGAACCGGACAAACCATGAAAGGCACAGCCGCAAACGGAAGCCGCGCCCAAAGGACGCGGCTTCAGCTTTAGCAAACACGAATCGTCGGAGGAGCAATGTGACTACGGTACAGGTAAAGCGTGACGGCCTTGCGGAGAAACTCAAACGCGCACGGATATTCCGTTATCTCAGTATCGATGCAATAGAGGATCTACTTGATCACTCGGATTTCGTGCGCTACGAGGAAGGAGAGCGTATCATAGAGGAAGGTGACGTCGATGATCACCTCTTCGTCATCATAGAAAAAACCGTTTCGGTGATGGTCTATGAGCACGAAAAATCCGAGGATGTGTATATTTGCACACTCGGTGCCGGAGATGTGGTCGGAGAGGCTTCCATCTTTGCCGATTTCAAGCGCACCGCCAGTGTGGTGGCAAACGACGCAGCACCGTCTCACAGGATGCGGTCGACGACATGATCGACCAGCTTCTCGCGGAGAAAACGAGCTGAGCCGACAACTCTACTCTAACCGTCCGGCTGAAACATGTATCCCGCGCCTCTGACGCTTCGAATATAGACGGGAAAGTTGTGATCCGGCTCGAAATGTTTCCGAAGTCTGAGCACGAAATTGTCGACGGTCCGGGTGCGCATTGCCGAATCGACATCCCACACGCTTTCCAGAAGCTCTTTTTGGGAAACGATACGGCCTTTATTTCGTATCAGATACCGCATCACCTCCGCTTCCAGCCGCGTAAGCTGGATTTCTCCGTTTTGCGTCTGCGCGGTCAACGTGCGAAAATCCACGGTATTCGACCCGAATGAGTACTCGTCGATTTCCGCCTCGACGCCACCGGTCCACGACGATCGCTCGAGCATTCTTTTTACCCGAAGCAACAGTTCCTTGAGATGAAACGGTTTTGTCAGGTAATCGTCGGCGCCGATCTCGAGCCCCTCCACTTTGTCGTTGAGTCCTGCACGAGCGGTAAGGATGAGTATCGGCAATCGTTCCGATTCGGCCCGAATACGTCGAGCAACCTCTATACCGTCGATATATGGTATCATAAGGTCGAGAATGATCAGATCGACCGGCTCTTCCTTGAATAGCCGCAGCGCTTCCCTACCGTCTTCGGCAAGAAGGGTGCGATACCCCTCCTCCTCGAGGTTATATGTAAGCCCCACCGCAAGGCTTTTTTCATCTTCAACAACGAGAATGGTAGCGTTTTTCATCGTAGTTCCTTTCGACTCATTGTTCGTTCCGGTGCTTGATGAGCTCCCGCGCCTTATTACCGGGATTGTCACCGTACACGGGAAGCTCGATAGAAAATGTCGTACCTTTTCCACATCCTTCGCTGTATACTGAAATATTGCCGTTGTGCTGCTTGATTATTTCCCGTACCCAGTAAAGCCCGAGGCCGGTACCGGTAACATTCGGGCTGTTTAGATTATCAATCCGCTGAAACTTGCCGAAGACCCGCTTCTGGTCCTTCGACGCAATTCCGATGCCGTTATCGGAAACATCTATATTGACCCGTTTCCCTTCGCATCTGAGAGCTACCTCTATCTCGAGCGGCTTTTCCGAGTACTTGAGAGCGTTGTCAAAAAGATTAACGAACACAGTCCCAAGAGCGTCGATACTGAGTACGCATTGACAATCAGCACTGCCCGACAGCCGTATCGAGCTCGGATCCAGGTTTAGCTGATCCACGACATCATCGATCGTCTTTTTAATCGTCTTCTCGGCGTGACAAATCGAATAATGGAACGTAGTTCGCTGTTCCTCGAGCCCGGAGATTTCCAGAATAGAGTCGATCAATCTTCGAAGCCGTGCGGCATCTTTTACCATGATCTCGTAGAACTCGTTTTTTTTCTTTTCCGGTACATTGCGACTCTGGAGCGTGTCGAGATAGAGCTGGATAGAAGCCAGCGGTGATTTGAGCTCGTGCGTAATATTCGCAATAAACGTGTCGTACGATCGAGTCAGATTGAAGTGAACCGATAGACGTCGGAAAATCAATGAAAGCGCAAACGCAATTCCGACGAGAAGTACGAGCCCACCGACCAGCGGAGCCATATTGAGCGCAGCAAGCTCTATTTGAACGCTGAGCCTGTTACCCACTTCGCTGAGCACGAAGTAATTCGTTACAAACCAGTAAATCCACAAAGCTACGAGTGAAACCCATGCTATCTGCGCCAGGACAAAAATCAATACGGGTCTTACAAAGGAACGTCTTCGTTTCATTTACCACCCATTATCACTCAATCCACATCGAAATCCAAGAAACCCGCCCGACCACCCGGGAGCGGTCAGGCGCTTTTACCGAGCTTTGACATAGAACAGTCGTTCCTTCAGTTATCTTTTCTGCAAACACTGAGGAGAAACATATATGAACATCTTGCTTGTACATCCCGAAACGCCTACTACCTTCTGGAGCTTTAAACGTGCCCTGAGGTTCGTCGGAAAGAGAGCATCAGGGATTCCGCTCGGTCTGATTACGATCGCTGCAATGATGCCCGATTCCTGGAATCAACGACTCGTCGATATGAATGTCTCGAAATTGAAACGCAAAGATATCAAGTGGGCGGACTATGTTTTTCTGAGCGGCATGAGCCTTCACACCAATTGTATGCAGGACGTAATCAGACGCTGCAATGAGCTCGGCGTCAAAATCGTCGCCGGTGGCCCTGCCGTAACCATGCATATGAACGACTTTGCCGGCGTGGACCATTTCGTGCTCAACGAGGGAGAGATTACGTTTCGACGGTTTTTGGAAGATCTCGAGAACGGCAATCCCCGAAAGGTATATCGAACCGATGAGTTCCCCGATCTCGAAACTTCCCCTATTCCCAGATGGGAGCTTCTCGAGCTGGATAAATATTCCGGCGTCGATATGCAGTACTCCCGGGGATGTCCCTTTAACTGCGAATTTTGCAGCGTAACCTGGCTCAACGGCCATGATCCACGAACGAAGTCGGCTGATCGATTTATCGCCGAAGTAAACGCGCTTTACGAGGCCGGCTGGCGCGGCGGAGTATTCGTGGTTGATGATAATTTCATCGGTAACAAGCAAAAACTCAAATCGACGGTGCTGCCCGCGCTTGCCCAGTGGTCGCACGATCATGACTACCCGTTCCACTTCACCACGGAAGTATCGGTAAACCTCGCTGAAGACGAAGAGCTCATCAAAATGATGGTAGAGGCCGGTTTCGATACAACGTTCATAGGGATCGAAACACCAAACGTCGCCAGTCTCCAAGAATGTCGCAAGACACAGAATCTCAGATCGAATCTGGTCGATTCCGTCAAAACACTACATCACTACGGATTGATGGTATCCGGTGGTTTCATCGTCGGCTTCGACAACGACCCTCCGACGATTTTCGATGATCAGATTTCCTTTATTCAGGAAAGCGGAATTGTTACGGCGATGGTCGGGATGCTGAACGCGCCGATCGGAACGCGGCTCTATCAACGGATGAAGAATGAAAACCGTTTGTTCAGCGAGATGAGCGGCAATAATACCGACGGGTCGATCAACTTTACGCCGAAAATGGATATGCAGTACCTCTCAGACGGCTATCGACGGCTTGTCAATACGATCTATTCGCCCCGTGAGTTTTTCGAACGGACCAAGTGTTTTCTGAACGAATATGCCTTGCCGATAACGCGAAAAAGAAGACCCCAATGGAGAGACATA
This sequence comes from uncultured Spirochaetales bacterium, assembly GCA_964387575.1. Classification (GTDB taxonomy): domain Bacteria; phylum Spirochaetota; class Spirochaetia; order ARS1246; family ARS1246; genus CAYLZA01. The sequence goes on from CAYLZA010000069.1 coordinate 7,402, forward strand.
CGCGCCTTTCTCAGATCGATCTGGTTTATAGGGGTCATAGGCAAGGAACGGCGGTATTACTGGAAGCTTCTGTTTCATTCACTCCGGGAATATCCCGAGAAATTCGCGCTGGCGGTGAGAATGACGATATACGGGAATCACTTCAGGCATGTAGCCAAGACGATATAGAACGTAGTTTGAAATATCTAAACGGGACATAATGAACATATGAATTTCCGGCCAGCTTAATCATACCGCCCATGCTGCTGAATGGCCCACATAACCGTCCGCATGCTCTCAAGCGAGCTGCCGTTGTTAACGGATCCGGCGGTTGATAGATTGAGCCCCTTTGTACCGTGTGCTTTGATCATCTCGCAGTCCCGCTTCACTTCCGCAATGATATCGTCGGTATTGTTATTCATGAAGGTAAACGGTGCTAAACAGCCGTCGATTCTGGCTCGGGGTATATGAGGTCGTATATTTTCCACCAGAACCGTCGGGCCGAAATTGCATCCCGTAAGATCAAGACATCCAAGGATTGGTACAATTTGTTCCATTGCCGAGTCTGAGTGCTGAAAACGTCTGTCTCCCGGATTGGGACTATAGTAATCGAAAACACGCTTGAGAATCGGATATCCAAACGCTTCATACATCTCCGGCGTGAGGAGGGCGCATTCATCATCTGCAAAACTAAAACCGGACGGACGGTCGTGCTCGTTATAGCCAGCCTCTGCGTCCATGATCTTTGCCATCTCGAGAACAACGCGACCAATAGTACTGCTAAATCGAGTAAACAGCTCCGGTGCGTCGTAGTGGAGAAAAACCAGGTTTTCCTGACCGTAGATGGATGTTGCCAGTGTTACCGGTCCTCTTATCCCACGGAGAATCTTTGGCTTTTTCCCGTATGTCTCAAAAATTCGCTTTTTTTCACTTTCCCAATTGGGCGGAAACATAAAGTCCTCAAGATCGATTCGGTCAATACGATCAAGCATTTTTTCGAGCGCATCCGGAGTGTTAACAGGACTATGTAACCATTCCCCTGTCTTGTATCCGTGTTCGTAAGTTCCGCCGAATACCTCTCCGATTCGACGAACCGATGGAAAGATTTCATCTTCAGTCGGAAAAACTTCGCCAAGCAGTCTTCTGCCGACGATTTCTTCCGCTTTGTCGTTGTATAACTTATTCAATTGGATTCGCCGATCTCGGGGTTCCGGAGACCAAGGATCGCCTTCTTCACCCAGCTCGGCATACACGCATTCGGGACTCATTCTTATCCCAAGAGCTACCTGAGGAGCGTATTCATAAAAGCAGTTCTCACGGTGAGCTTCTTCATCGTCTTTCCAAAAAGCTTCAGTATCAACTGGTAACATTATTAGCAGATCACTCCCTTTTCAAAATCAGATTCGCATATTCTCGTGAGTATAGACTTCCGATGTTGCCGGAATAAATGCTTTAT
>CAYLZA010000070.1:0-8797 GCA_964387575.1 uncultured Spirochaetales bacterium
ATGCGACGAGGTGTCTCCACTTTCGACATTCATCAGCTCGGCGATTTCCGCTCGTTGACCGACGGTCGCCGTAACGTCATACAAGCTCTCCCTGAGGAGATCGTGAAGACTTTGTACGATTTTCAACCCGGTTTGAAACGGGTAACCGTTGAGCTTCTTTCGTACTCCATCGACCAGACGTTGATGATCCGCAATATTGTTATTTATAGAAGGCTTTTGCAATTCGAGATGGATTTTCTGTACCAGCGGAGCCGGTGAAAGCTGATCGGCGTAAATCAACTTTCGGTCAAAATCTCTGAACCGTTCCGAGTCCTCCTGTGGAATGACATCTTCACGCGAAAGCGTTTGCTCCGGTATTTCGACAACCAGATTTCCCGTGACCGGGGTCTGGCACGCAAGCACATATCCTTTTCTGATTTCATCACGCGTCAACTTCGGAGACACCTCTTCCGGAACGGCTCCACTCGTGACGATCATTTTGCAGCGTCCGCACACACCGTCACCACCGCACAGATTGTTGAGACGGATGCCGGCCTTCGAGGCTGCTTCCAGAAGCGTGGTGCCGGGTTTCACCTTTACGGTCAGATTTTGCGGATGAAATGTGATGCTGTAGACGGCCATAGCCCCTATTTAAAATTCTTCGTCAGGAACGCAGGTATTTCCCGTGCCCGTTCCGGTCCGATGAGTACCTCCTTCCATTCGGATGTATCTTCGATCTCGGCTCTGAATACCGGCAATAATCCCGGTATTATCAGCTTTCGATGCTTTACTTTCTCCGCCACCTTCTGATCCTGAAGCGTCTTTACGACCTTCTCAGCCGAAATTTTGTCGCCGGCATATGCATTGAGCACTCCGAGACCTTCGGTATCGACGACGGAAATATAGGCGGGTATTTTGCTCCGCTCCACCTCCCCCTCGACGGTAAAATAGGTAAGCGAAAAGTTCGTTGTAAACAAAACCGGGGAATTCTCGTTCGGCTCCCCTACCTCGTGCAGCTTCGCCTCGACGGTATTCGGCACCTGCGGATCAGTGTACACATCCTGTATCGTGGTCAACACCGGTAACAGCTGCCACGGTTCCACGCCGTTCATGATCACGATACCGCCGTATTTCGCCGCGCATACCGCTGCGTAGGTGGTCTCGATCATTTCGGCGCCTTCCGCGCCCTCCTCGCCTGCTGCGCCTGCACTCACGTTCACCACCGTCGGATAACCGAGTGGTCTGAATTGTTTTTTCAGGGCCGCTCGACGGGAAATCGTGAGATTTCGTACCGTCGCTCCCAAACCGTTGCAACCGAACCCGAGCATGATATTCTCGACACCCGCATCTTTTGCCTTCTGCGTTAGATCCGCGAGCTCTTCGAGGTCCTTTCCGGTAACTGCAAGCGGCGCTTTCGCCTCCGCTGCAACGCCGGTCATATCGTCGATATTCGATGCGTCCGCACCGTAGATCAACGGCGTCGAACCGCTCAATGCATCAACGGCTTTCTTTATCTGATCCGTTTTCGATCCGACGATGATGGTCGGAAGCTCCGTCGTTTCCGCCGCGAGCTTCACACGGGCCGCCGGATCGTCGACATCATCGACTTCTACCGCGCACAGAGCCACGCTCAGCGCATCTCCGACTCGTTCAAAGCTGCTGCCCCGTATACGCTCGGCCTTCTTTTTTGCGTCTTCGTCCGAAAGTGAAGCGGGAATGAGCACGGCTACTCCCGTCGGGCGGTGAAACTTTTCCTCATGTCTGAACATGACGGTTTCCTGTCCGATCGAAAATTTTCGGCCGTCGGCGCCGAGATTAATGAGCTTCATCGGCGGCGCCGCGGATTCGGCGAGCGAGCTCATCGCATCTTCGGAGATGTGCGGACAGTCGTCCATGGACTTCTGTTTGGACGCTACCTGCATCGCAAACGCCATACATGTCGGAAAGCCGCAATCCTTGCAATTGGTTCTCGGCAGAAGCTTGTAGATCTGCATTCCCGTCATTGCCATAAAAATACCTCTCCGTACTAAAACATCGGTTCCATTTCGAGAACCGGATGCTCCACCTTTTGCAGATATTCGAGGAGCGTCTCCGGATCTTCCGCTTCATTTTCGGTTGCGATCTTGTCGAACAAATCACTGATGCCCGCTTTTTCGAGCTCCGGCTTCAGCCTGTCCGCGACCTCTTCCTTGAGCTGCGAGCTCAGCCAGGTGATGCGTTTCCATCCGCCTTCGGCGGATATGAACTTCCTGCTGCTTATGTAGAGCTTCCCGATACCGACGAATCCCGGCGTCTGTATTCCGCCGCCGATCTGTCCGGCGAGAGTCGAAAACGTCATACCCACGGGCGTCATGCCGGCAAAGTCTCTGTCCACGATCATGATCCCGTTTGCTTCGGGAACAAGCGCGGCGATACATTCGAAACACCCGCACGAGGTCATCGGATCCTCCATCATCGAGTAGGCGTTGAACCTCTTGAGGTTTCCGTTCGATTTTACTTCGATATAGTCGTTTATGTTTTGCCATGATCCCCTTACCGGATCGAGGCACTTCCCCTTCTTTACCGGTTCGTTCGGGCCGTGCGGATCAATCTGATGCGAGGCTTTGCAGTCGAGCCAGGTATATGCGCCGCACAAACCCAACCGCTGCGGTGTTACGATGCAGACGTGGTTCGGGGCGTACGACTGACACAGTGTGCACGAGTAGAAATCATCCACATCTTCGTCGGTCATTCCCGCGATCATATCGTCACGTTTGTTGTAGATATCCTTCGCCTCGGTGACGAGCTCGGCGGTCTTTGCTTCATCGGTATAGATCTTGACCTGTACGCGATCGACGATGCTCGAAAACTCATCGTGTATCCGGGCCAATAAAATCTCTCCCAGGTCCTTTATCTTGAATCCCTTCTCGTGGGCCTCCTTGCTGATACGAACCCAGGTAATCGCACGCTGACCCATGTGAAATATCCCGTGCGCACACGAGACGAACTCGTGTATCCGTCGTTCGAGAACCGATTCGAAGTCGGGTTGGAAATTTCGCCCCGCCACCTCCACGACGATACCGAGCGGATACGCACCGCCTTCGTCCATCTCCTCGATTTCCGGACCGACAACCTCGATCGATCCGTCCTCGATCTCATCCATCGGTTTCATGCGAAGCAGCTCGAAAGCATCGGTGTATTTACCACCGAACTGCACGTACATGTTCTCCTTCCGCACGCGCTCACCTTCGAAACCCGCTCCATAGGGAACCGGTATAGGAATCTCCTCGAGCTTGATCGTAAGACCCCGGAGCTCGATCGCGCGGCTGACGATTTCTTCGATTTTGACGCCGGAAATTACATGCTCGTAGGTACAGATACCGGTCGGCAAAATTTCCGGTATCTTCACATCGGCTATTACGGGGAATCCGAAGTTTATCGCCCCTGCGGCGGTGGCGTATTTCTCATCGGTAATAAGCTGTTCTCCGTTAACGCCGTCGGTCCCTTCGTCGGAGCCGAGCGCCATGACAAACGCATGCACCCGTTCCTTGTTGTAGAGAAGGATGTTTCGTGCGGCGTTTCTGTCGCCTGGCTCTACTCCGCCGAATGTCATCGCCGACCGGGCGGCAAAATTGAGCGCATGAATCGCGGAGGTGATTTCCTTCCCGTATGGAACGAGAAAGGTATCCCAATTCATTTCTACCCCGGCATCGGCGAGTTGCTCCGCAATCGCCTTCCCCTTGGTGTGACCCGCCATAAAGACGAGAATGTTGCGCTCCTGCAGCTTCTGAACCAGCTCGACCGCCTGCTCGTTGGTTTCGGTACATCCGACGATTGCCGCAAATCCCGGCATGCGACCATCCACGAGCTTTATCCCCTGGGTACGGAGAATGCTGTCGTTCGTGTACCCGAGCCATATTCCGTCGACCGGATTATCGCCATTTACATATTTGAGCGATTCGATCGCTTCTTCGGCGAGCAACGTTGCGACACCCGAATCGAGGGTGTGCCCGAGATAGGGAAGCCAGAGCTCATCCGAAGGGATCGGTCCGAGTAGCTTTCGCGCCTCCTGAATAGATTCCTCGAGATCTCCGAGCTTCTCCGCCTTCTGACCGAGAAAAAGCAGGTTGATCGGGAGATAGTACGCGGTATTCGGGTATTTGACCTCGCAATCCTTGCCTTTCTCCTTGACAGCCTTCTCCAGTGCTTCTTCCGCCCTGTCTACCAGAGCATGTGCGCCTCGAATTGCGGCTGTGGCGATAATTTTTGACATTTCAATCGCTCCTCTCGTTACGAAATATTCCGCGGCTTTTCACCGACGGATATACAAGCGGCTATCCCTGCTGTTCCTTCCGCATCTCCGCCGTTACGACGGATTCGGCGGTCCGCTGCCGCTTGCTCTTGTTCTCCTGCTCTTCCTCGACGAACAAAAGCGCCTTCGTCGGACACGATTCGACGCAGGCGGGCTCACGATGATCCGCAAGTCGGTCGATACACAAATCGCATTTGAGCACGCCTTTCGCGTTCGGGTGCACCTGAATCACCCCGAACGGGCACGCCTGCACGCACATCCGGCAACCGATACACCGCTCGGAATCGTAGAGCACTGGACCCGATTCTCCGGCACGGAAAATAGCACCCGTCGGACACGCCGCAAGGCATGCAGCGTCGTCGCAGTGGAGACAATGAATAGGGACCGCTCGCTTGGCGTATGCCTCGACATTGAGTCGGTATCCCGGTCGCATGCCGCTCCGAGACAGTGAATGAAGACGGCCCCAGTCGAGCTCGGTCGAGCTCGCTTTTATTCGCTTGCTTCCGGCGGGCTCGGAGTGTGCAAGCGCGCACGCAAGCTCGCAGGTGTGACACCCGACACATCGATCTACTCTCACAACGATCCGCTTATCTTTTGGTTTAGCCGCCATTTTCACCCTCTCGGTTTTGATGAAACACGATTCCCCCGCTTACTCTTCCGGCTTCAACGCCTGCTCGTACAGCATCGGTTTGAGCTTCAACGCTTTCCGCTTCTTGTCGATATGACGCAGCATATTGTGCGCAGCCTCAACGGGATCGATTTCGAACGCCCATTTCCCGCCGACCTCTTCTTCGATATCCTCGGTGATGTATTTCGCGAGATTTGGACTTCCCATCACCGGCAAGGGATGACCGATAGTCGTGTACACACCGGAGGCGACGAAGTAGAAGCCTATGGAAACTGCTTTCTCGCTCATCCACTCCGGCGCAGCTCCTGCAACGGGGAGATCCGAAATATCGGTTCCCAGCCCCCCCTCTGAGACGACGTTTGCGAGCACCCGAAGAATTCTGCTGTTGTCGACGCAGGAACCCATATGAAGCACCGGCGGTATACCGACCGCCCGACACACCTCCTGCAATCCCTGTCCGGCAAACGCGAAGGCCGATTCGGGCCTGAGAAGCCCGTGCTTCGCGCAGCTTATTGCGTTACACCCGGTTGTTACAACGAGAGTGTCGTTTTTGATAAGCTCCTTGACCATTTTTATATGGCCTTCTTCATACGGAACGTTCGGATTCGAACAGCCGATAACGCCGGCCGCTCCTCTCAATCGTCCTTCTATAACAGCGTTATTGAGCGGGCGGTATGTCGACCGGTATGTTCCGCCGAGAAAATTGAACACCGACTCGGTTGTAAAGCCACCGATAAGTCCCTCGGTGATTTTAGGCACGTTTTCCTTGTGCCCGTTATGACCGTTTCTGTTCGGAAAGTTGTCGATGGCTATTTCAATAATCTCTTTTGCAGTTGCAACGGCTGCGTCCTCATGGAACTCCACATGTCTTACGCCCGGCATTTTCGCCTTCGGAGATGTAGTAATAAGCTCGGTATGAAAATTGTCTTTTACCTTACTCAGGCTCGGAAGCAGACACTGTACGTCGACTACCATGAGATCGACGACACCGGTCATTATCGCAAGCTCCTGCTGCAGGAAACTACCGGCGAGAGGAATGCCGTGACGCATCAGTATCTCGTTTGCAGTACAGCAAATACCCGCGATATTAATACCTTTTGCGCCTTTATCTTCGGCCTTCTTCAAGAGCTCCTTATCCTTCGATATGATCGCTATGACGTCCGACAACGTCGGCTCGTGACCGTGCACGAGAACGTTGATCTGATCCTTTTCCAGCACACCGAGATTCGCCTGCGCGCGAATCGGGTTGGGACTTCCAAAGAGGATATCGGAAAGCTCGGTTCCGATCATCGAGCCTCCCCAACCGTCGGCGATTGCAGATCGAAGACCCTGTTTTATAATGTTCTTGTAATCAGTATCGACTCCAATGTGAGTTCGATGCATGATTTCGACGATTTCCCTATCGATGGCCCGTGGATATATTCCCAACTCCCGCCAGAGCTTTGTTCGTTGCTCGGGCGCGGTATCGCTCATCTTCATCTCGCCTTCCTGGCGACCGAACTCTTCGAGTGCGGCTCTTGCTACGTCCGCCGCAATTTCGGCCGTATCTCTGTCACCCGTCTCCACGCCGTACACATCAGCTACCGCGCGAAGCTTTACCGGATCTTTTACGTGATAATCTCCATCGGGATTCTCCGCCGCGAGAAGCAGAGTATGAGCAATATCCCGTCCGTGATCGGAGTGAGCAGCCGCTCCACCGGCGATCATCCGCACGAGATTTCGAGCCGCAATCGTATCCGCATCGGCTCCGCATACGCCGGTCTGCGGTCCGTCACCGAACGGGTCAATTCTGCACGGCCCCATACTACATATCCTGCAGCATACTCCGAGCGTTCCGAATCCACATTGGGGTTGCATTGCCTCGTATCGATCCCATACCAGATCGATATTCGATTCTTCGGCTCGAGTTGCGAGCTCTTGTGATGCCCGATCGGCGTAGTTCAGGTTTTTCGACATACATGCCCTCCGCTATGCGCATACGTGTGGAGATCCGCGTTTATATCCGCCGCTTTCGACGAAAAAGGCAGGAAGAGGGGAAAGCTATGGCAGACAAAGCAGGAGAAGGAAGACATATATTCACCGACCTTCTCGATGTACGACCTTTCGGATCCGCTCCGCTTCGCGCCGCAGGAAGCTCAAGATCAGTACAAAACGCTGCTGTGTCGATTGAGAAAAACCGGTGACAGAATGCTATGAAGTACTCCGCAAATCAAGCATGGCCGCTACATCCATCGCACTGTTGGGCAACAAGAATCGACAACGCAGAATCTTCTGTTACACTAGTAGTTTCATGATATACCACTGAGAGCTATCGCGCAAGTCATAGTTTTTAAAATCTATACGATTCGTTCGAGAATTCGCGAAAATTTCGATCGGAGCGAAGACGGAATTGCATCGAGAACCGAGACACCCGGTCTGTCGCTGTCGCGCAATTCCCGTGAATACGGGATGTACTCAATGACCTCGAGATCGGGCAAGTTATCTCCGATGTATTTTTCATCATCACTATTCGTGATCTTATTCGCGATTAGATGGATCTTTTTGAGCCCGATTTGCTCTGCAAGCGCGATGATATTGCGTGCACCGTCTATCGACCGATAGCCCGGCTCGACGACGATCATCATTTCATCGACGCCGCTGGTCGTCGCACGACCGAGATGCTCGATACCGGCCTCCATATCCATTACCAGTGCCTGTCGATCGTTCAGGATCATATCGGCGACCAACGCACGGATAAGAACATTTTCGGGACATGCGCATCCTCCGCCGCCTTTCCGTACCGCCCCGAGCACGAGCAAACCGATTCCGTTGATCCGCGTTGCGTAGTTCTCGGCGATGTCCGACACCTCCGGATTTACTTTGAAGATCTGTCCATACTGATTGACCTTCGCACCGGTCCGTTCTTCGATCAACTCGACTTGCCTCGATATCGGCACGATCTTCGCTTGCGCATCCTCGGAGAGTCCGAGCGCCGCGGCGAGGTTCGCGTCCGGATCGGCGTCAACGGCCAACACGGTCATCCCCTCCTCGCTCATCAGTAGCGAAAGCGCAGCCGCTACCGTCGATTTACCGACACCGCCTTTTCCCGAAATCGCTATCTTCATATTGGATATTCTACGTCAACACTCTCGAGCATTCAATACCAGGCAGTTCTTATTTTGCACCCTCGCCACGGTTTTGATCTGCATTGCATGAGACCAAAATGTTCCATATCGGGCAAAATGAGAACTGCCAACGCCGGATTTCGCCGGCGGCGCAAGGAATTCGCATTATGACCGATGAGGAACGGCACCAAAAACAGGGTTATGGTAGTGGAAAACCGTGCCAACGGTTCATAATGCGAATTCCTGATTCAATACCGCAAATCGAGCCGGGTGCGCCGGCGCGATTTTTCACACACGCGGGCAAGAAACCCGCAGCGTCGGTCCGGCAAGGGCCCCGGCCGGGAGACACGTACATGAGAATCAACCGGAAACACCGTGTGCTCCCGCCATCATCCTCTGCGCTCGATCCCCAGTCGGCAACCATTGTCATTCCCCGAAGCGGATGGTATATCAATGCGGCGTAACCGATAAACGGCGTCGGTAGAAATACGAAAAGAGCGAGCTTCCAATCGTAGCTGTAGCATCGATACTCACGGTTGTGTTGATTAAACACGATACGACGATTTTCCGCGGCAATCAACCACTCTTCAGAGAACCGCCCGTCGATATCGAGATCGGTTTTCGTCGTTCGCATCGCAGAGTCGAGCTCTGAAGCCTTCAGACCTGCTTCGATCAACGCGATTCGTACATGATCGGTCAATACGGAATTATCATTCATAACAGTGTTACGTTACGTCCGGTTGACTAAAGCTGAAGCCGCGTCCTTTGGGCGCGGTTTCCGTTTGCGGCTGTGCC
>CAYLZA010000071.1:0-8620 GCA_964387575.1 uncultured Spirochaetales bacterium
CCGTCCGGTAGTTACGGGAAGAGACCAAATCGGCGCGTCACATTTGGAACTCTTGATGAGTTGCGGTTCAATTGACAGGTGCGGAGTATTATGGATATAGTCTCCGTGAGTCGTAATTTCAGCTCAAAAACAACTCCGGAGGAAGGAAACAATGAAAATAGCAATTAATGGATTTGGAAGAATAGGTAGAAGTGTATTCAAGGCAGCAATGGAAAAAGATGGCGTCGATGTAGTAGCGGTTAACGATATTACCGATGCTGCAACACTCGCGCATCTATTGAAGTATGATTCAAACTACGGCGTATACGACAAAAAGGTCGAAGTGCGTGATGAAGCGTTCGTCGTAGACGGCAAGGAAATCAAAGTCCTCACGGTGCGTGATCCGAAGGAGCTTCCCTGGAAGGAAATGGGAGTAGATGTAGCTATCGAGTCGACAGGTGTATTCAGAACCGCCTCGGGCTCGAAAGGTGGTTACAAGGATCATATCGAAGCGGGAGCAAAACGGGTTATTTTGACGGTCCCCGCAAAAGACGATGTTGACAAGACGATCGTTCTCGGCGTAAACGACGAAATGCTCGAGGATAAGGATCTCGCCCTCTCGAACGCCTCCTGTACCACCAACTGTCTTGCACCCCTCGTAAAGGTAATCAACGACAACTTTACGATCGATCAGGGATTTATGACCACGGTTCACTCATACACTGCGGATCAGAACCTGCAGGACGGACCGCACAAGGATCTGCGACGTGCCCGCGCGGCGGCGATGTCGATAATACCGACCACAACCGGAGCGGCGAAGGCGATCGGACTGGTGATTCCGGAGCTCAACGGCAAGCTCGACGGTATCGCGATGCGTGTACCCACCCCGACCGGATCGATCGTCGATCTCGTCGTGAATATGGAAAAGGATCCGTCGGTGGAAGATGTAAACGCTGCGTTCAAGGCGGCCGCCGAAGGAAAGATGAAAGGTATTCTTCAGTACTGTGAAGATCCTATCGTCTCGAGCGATGTAATCGGAAACACCCATTCTTCAATATTCGATTCTCTGAGCACGATGAAGCTATCAAAGGGTATGTTCAAGTTTCTCTCATGGTATGACAACGAGTGGGGTTACTCGAATCGTGTAGTCGATCTCGCAGTCAAGCTCGCGTAAGGGTATCGAGATGGCTGTAAAAACGATCCGAGATATCGATCTCGAGGGCAAACGGGTCCTCGTTCGCGTAGATTTCAATGTGCCGTTGAAAAACGGGACAATCACCGACGATACGCGAATTCAGCGCGCGTTGCCGACCCTCGAGCATATTCTCAATCAGAACGGCGCATCGTTGGTCGTCATGAGCCATCTCGGACGGCCGAAGGGAAAACCGGACCCCTCATTGAGCCTGGAGCCGGTCGCGAAACACCTCGGTACTCTGCTCAAGCGCACCGTTAAAATGGCACCCGATTGCGTCGGCAAAGAAACCGAAGAATTGGCACAAAACCTCTCCGCCGGAGAGGTGCTGCTCCTCGAAAACACCAGATTTCATGATGAAGAGAAGAATAACGATCAGGATTTCGCCAGGAAGCTGGCGGCGCTGGGAGAAGTGTATGTAAACGACGCATTCGGTGCGGCACACCGGGCGCATGCATCCACTGAAGGAGTTGCACATATCCTTCCGGGGGTTGCGGGATTTCTCATGGAGACCGAGATCGCCTTTCTCTCGAAGGTCGTTGAAAATCCGACAAAACCGTTTGTTGCGATCATCGGAGGGGCGAAAGTGTCGACAAAAATCGGCGTGCTCAATACGCTGCTTCCGAAATGCACCAGCCTGGTAATCGGCGGAGCGATGGCATACACCTTTCTCAAAGCCCAGGGGTACGGCATAGGAAAATCTCTTCTCGAAGAGGAGCATCTCGAAAATTCGAAAAAGCTGCTCGAACGGGCAAAGGCCGACGGTATCGATATAATTCTTCCCGAGGATCACGTCGTAGCCGATGAGTTCGACGAAAACGCCCGGGCCGAACCGGTTGACGACAAGAATGTTCCCGACGGAAAAGTCGCTATGGATATCGGACCGAAAACCATAGAACGTATAAAAAGTGCGGTCGAAAGCGCAAAGACTCTGGTGTGGAACGGACCGATGGGTGTGTTCGAGTTCGACGCATTCGCGGAAGGCACACTGAAGGTCGCGCATCTCGTCGCAGATTGTGCGGGTACGACGGTCGTCGGCGGCGGCGACAGTGTGGCCGCTGTAAATAAGTTCAATCTGGCCGACAAGATCGATCACGTCTCGACCGGAGGCGGAGCGTCGCTCGAGTTTCTCGAGGGAAGGGCGTTGCCCGGTATCGAGGCACTGCAAACAAAATAGGGAGAATCGATGAGACCGATCTATGTAGCCGGAAATTGGAAAATGAATAAAACCGCCGCCGAGGCACGGGACCTTGCCTCGCAGGTGGCAAAAGCGGTATCTTCGTCATCTCACCGGATTATGATAGCGCCACCGTTTACCGCACTTCCGACAGTTGCGGAAGTAGTGAAAGGCACGTCGGTACGGCTCGGGGCACAAAATATGGCATCGGAAGAAAAGGGTGCCCACACCGGTGAGGTATCGGTGCTGATGCTCGAGGATTTGGGTGTAGAAACCGTTATTCTCGGGCATTCCGAGCGACGCGCTATCTACGGTGAAAGCGACGAGCTCATCCGTGCCAAGATCGAGCTTGCACTCGAGCACGGGCTCGAGGTAATCGTCTGCGTCGGCGAAACGCTTGATGAGCGTCAGGGCCGAAAAGCTGAAACCGTAGTGGGTGATCAGATCGACGCGGCGGTAAAAGGGCTGCCCGAATCAAAGCTTTCGCAACTCGTCGTTGCGTACGAGCCGGTCTGGGCGATTGGGACCGGAAAAACAGCAACACCCGAAGATGCCGAGGCAATGCATACGTTTATAAGACGCAGAGTTGCCGGACATTTCTCGGAACAGACGGCGGAATCGTTGATCATCCAGTACGGCGGATCGGTAAAACCCGAAAACGCCGAAAGCCTTTTGAGCAAAAGGGAAATCGACGGCGCCCTCGTCGGGGGTGCGTCTCTCAAAGCGGATTCGTTTCAAGCGATTGTCGACGCCGTGTAAAAGTAAGTTCACCATGGGGTGTAATTAATGGGATTTCTTAGCATTCTCTTGCTCGTTATTTTCATACTCGCGTCACTCCTGCTCGTCGGGCTCGTGCTCCTGCAGGACGAACAAGGCGAAGGGCTCGGTGGAATATTCGGTGGTGGCGGATCGAGTGCAATGGGGCCTCGCTCGGGTAACGTGCTTACACGATTCACCTCAATTGTCGGTGCAATATTCCTGTTTTGCGCATTCGCGCTCGCCTGGCTCAACAGAACGCCGGAATCCGGTGACGTGTTGCGTGCGGCAAAGCAGGGAGCTGCGCAGGAACGCACCATTGAGGAATGGTGGGTCGTTGAGGAAGAAGAAGCTCCGGAAGCGACCACGGAGGAAAACCAGGCTACTGAAGAGGAAGCCGCGGGTGAAAGCAATACCGAGAATTAGACCGGCGGAACACGATTTATGCGTGTAGCGATTGTTTTTTTCGAAGGCAAAAACCGACAAAAAAGCCTCGAAATCGCGAAGGGTCTGTCACGAGGAATCGAAGCCCAGGGACATCAGGTGGATCTGGTAGACGGATCCCATGATGTCAACACCAAGTTGACGATCTATCAGTATGTTGCCGTCGGTGCTTCCGCATTAACGACATTCGGCGGTAAAATTCCTGAAAATGTTGGTAAATTCTTGAACGGGGCCGGCGTCATAGCCGGTAAGCGTTCTTTTGCGTTCGTGGTGAAAGGGGGCTTGAGAATCATGAAAACGTTGACCTCCCTTATGAAAGCAATGGAGCAGGAGGGAATGTATCTCAAATACTCCGAAGTGCTTTCTTCACCTGAAGAGGCTGAGGCAATCGGTAAACGGCTCCACATCCAATAGGCAACGGAGAGATTAAAGTGAAACGGCTTAGTATTCTCATAATCGTGGCGATTCTGTCGGGCGGGGCAGCGTCGGCACAACTCATTGATCAACCCGCCGCGACGGTTAATCTTACGGAACCGGAGTTTATTTCGGTTAACCAACTCAATGCACAGGTTCGGCAAATCGAAGAGCTCCGAAACCGGGGCGCCTCCGGTTTACCGAACGATCCGATGGTTATTCTCGAATCGATGATACAGGAAGTTCTTCTCAAACAGGCGGCAAAGAGCAGCGGAGTGACCGTCACCGACGCCGAAGTGGACGCATATATTAATCAATTACGCGCACAGGCGGAAGCCCAGCAGGGAGGCAAGCTGACCGACAGACAGTTCAAGGAGCTGGTGTTCAGCGAAACGGGCTTGAGCTGGGAAGCATATCTAGAGCAGATCCGCGAACAGCGGCAGAAAATTCGCTTTGTCCGGCAGGAGAAGCAGTCCTATTTCGACGAGATGGAGCAACCGAGCGATGAGCAAATCGAAAAGGTGTTTCAGCGGAATTCCAGCAATTTCATCAATCCGGAAATGGTTCGAATCAGCGAGATTTTTGTAGATACACGTAATCTCAACTTGTCGGAAAAGCGAAAAGCCAAGGAACGGGCGGAGCAGATATATCGCGAATACCAAAATGGAAATGCCGAATTCGGCGATCTCGTGCTCAAATACTCCGATGATACGGATTCACGCTATAACGAAGGCGATAAGGGTTACTTTACCGTAAACGACCCACGTATTCAGATTTACGGTGAGGATTTCGTAGATACGATATTCAGTCTCGAAGTCGGTGAGGTGAGCAAGGTTATCGAATCGAATGTCGGGCTTCATATCGTCAAGGTGACCGATTATAGAAACAGAAAATTCCTCGAGCTCGACGATCCGGTGTATCCGTGGGAAGAAATGACTGTTGAAGAGTACATTCGTAACAACATCATGCAGCAAAGAGAGCAGCAGGTGTTTGAACAGGCACTAAGCGATCTGATCGGCGAGCTGCGTAACAGAGCCGAAGTTGAAATTTTCGAAGAGAATATCAAGGGGTAATGGGCGCACGGCGTCGATCGAGAGTTCTCGCCATGCAGGCGCTTTTTGCGTGGGAAATGCAGAAGCGCGACGAGAGCGACGTCTATTCGTTTCCGTGGCTCGATACAGTGCATCGGGAACGATACGATGATGACGTACTGGATTTCGGGCGTTATATCGTTGCGGGAACTCTCGAGCACGCCGATGAAATCGACGCTGAAATAAAGAATCATCTCGAGCACTGGGATATCAGCCGCGTCTCAAAGGTGGATCTCGCAATTCTCCGCATCAGTGTTTATGGTCTTCTCTATCAAACCGACATTCCCGCATCAATTATCATAAACGAGGCAGTCGAAATCGCGAAGGAATTCAGCGGCAACGATTCATTCCGCTTTGTGAACGGCGTTCTCGACGGCGTTCGTAAAAACCGGCGAATACGTGACGAAAAACGGATATAAAAACAGCCTGTTTTTGATACTGATACCGGCGTTTCTGCTTCTTACAGCGTGTACGCGATCCGGCGAAATATCATTCGATGAAAGCATTGAAAAAGCACAATCACTCGTAGCTTCCGGGGCTCTACACTCTGCGGTTGAAGAGCTCGAACGTGCCGCGGAATCGGCAACCGGAAGAAACGACTGGTACGAGATTCTCGATAAGCTGCACGATATCTGCGCGATTACTCGTGATTACGCATCGTTTCGGACCGCAGCACGAGATGCGCATACCGCATTCAAAGGCGATGAAAGCCTCGCCGCATTGAGGGCGTACGGTGAGTTGAGGAGTGGAAGCTACGATCGTGCTCGGGATGTTGTCGATCAGTATCTCGTCGGATCGACCGAATGGAAACCGCTCATCGATGAAATCCATCTTACCTCCGATCGTTCCACCCGTGACGATGTGGAACGGGCGGCGCGAAAAAGCGGCGATCCGCAACAAAGCCGCGACCGAGCGGAGAAATTGCCCGATATCGACAGAGACCCGGGATATCTCGTTTCGCTCGCGGAGCGCTTTTCGGATAACCGTTTTTTGCTCGATGCCGCACTTCTGTACGCCCGACAGGGAAAGCTCGACCGTTCCGCCCGAATGCTTTCGGAGATCAAAAACGATTTCCCGGTCGCATCGGCGCTGATATTGTACGATGCGGAGAGGTTCGATGATTCTATCGAGCTTTTCTCGCGTCTGGAGGACGATTTATCATCTTCCGACTCATTGATCTACGCTGATGCGCTATTGTCGACCGATAAACCGGGTCGCGCCGTGTCGGCTTATGAAGATTTCATCGAAAGCGAAAACGATCTTTCATGGATTCCGTATGCGAATACGGCGCGCTACCATCGTCGCCGGGGCGACTCGGATGCAGCTCGTTCAGCCGTCGAATCGGGTAAATCCGTATTCCCGCAATCCGAAGAGATCCTGCTCGAAGAGCTCCGTCTCGAAATCGAATCGAGCGAACAAAACGCCGCCGTCGAAATGGTCGGGAATTTCAGAGAACGCTTTCCGTCGAGCATTTCCGCGGCGTATCTCGACTACGAGCTTCGGAAAAGCGGTGGCAGCCGCACACGGCTTGTTTCTTTACTTTGGGAAGCGTATTTATCGGACCCATCCGAAGCGAGAGCCGCCTGGTGGCTTGCAACGCTCCTGAGGCAATCAGGGAATATCCCCGAGCTCGATCAACTGATCGGTATCTACGCCGACAATATTGGTCGTGACGAGTGGTACCGTGTGAATCGGGCGGTCGTGTCGGTCTCCGAAGGACGACTCGAGGATGCGGCCGATTTGCTTCACGAAGCTGTTTTGCGAAATAAGCGATGGCAGCATGTGTATAATCGGGGTTTGGTCGACTTCGAAATGCGGAAGCTCGATAGTGCTACGGAGTCTTTTCGATCGGTGCTTCTCATGATTCGTGAGGAAAACGCCGTAGAACGCGCGAAAGTACGAGTCGATTTGGCGCGCGTGCTGAGAGAGAAGGGAAATACCGAGGGAGCGGCTCGCGAGGCTACATACGCACTCGATCTCGATTCGGACAGTCTCGAGGCGTATCTGCTTCTGAGAGAACTTGAATCACCAAACGAATGATTATAAGGTGAGACCCCGATGTATATGAGGCCCGTATGATTAAACTGAAAAGCGCCGGTGAAATAGAAGCGATTCGAGCTTCGGGAAAAGTACTTGCGGATACGTTTTCGCTGCTCGAAAAGCATATAGAGCCCGGTGTTACCACCGAAGATCTCGACGGAATTGCACGGGAGTTTATCGAATCATCGGGTGGGAGACCGGCGTTTCTCGGTTATCAAGGATTTCCGGCGAGTATTTGCGCGTCGGTCAATGAGGTCGTAATTCATGGAATTCCCAACGCCGTGCCGCTGAAAGAGGGGGATATACTCAGCCTCGATATCGGCGTGGAGCTCGACGGGTATTACAGCGATTCCGCCCGGACTTATCCGATTGGGACGGTGTCGGAGGAAGTAAACGAGCTTCTCCACGTCACGAAGAACGCACTCATGGATGCGATTGCACATTCTTTGATCGGAAACAGAATAAGCGATATATCTCGTGCGGTTTATGTTCCGGCAAACGAGCACGAATATGGAATCGTTCATCAATTCTGCGGACACGGCGTCGGATTCGAGTTGCATGAAGACCCGCAGGTACCGAATTATCGAAGCCGTGGACCGAATCCCCGTCTAAAACGGGGCATGGTGATTGCCATCGAACCGATGATCAACAGCGGAACCGGGGACGTGGTCATACTCGATGACGAATGGACGGTGGTAACCGCGGATGAAAAGCTCTCGGCTCATTTCGAGCATACGATTGCAATAACCGAGGATGGTCCGCAGATACTGACCGCATAATCACCCGAATCTAATTCCCCGGCTGGAGGATAGTGCTATGCGAATTTTTTCGTTGATATCGTCAAAACGTGTAATGCTCTTCAATATCATCATGATGAGCATGATAACTGGATTTTTGGTCGCTTTACTCGCCTTTTCCTGTTCCACTCCTGTTCAACATTCAAACGAGGTGTTTGCTCAGGATCGGTCGCCACTGACCGTCGAAGAATTATCGGGTGTCCAGACCTCCTTCAGAGAAGTCGCCGAGTTCATACTTCCGTCGGTAGTTGAAATGCGGGTAGTGCCTGAATCCCAGCCCGGTGATTCGGGACGAGCCATTCCCTTCGAGCGTTTTTTCGGGGATCCCGATACCGAGGATATGCCGGCGCCACGCCCGGGGATCGGATCGGGGGTAATTGTCGGTCAGGACGGAGTAACGATGTATGTCGTAACAAACGACCACGTCGTGTCGAGAGCGGCCGAAATATCGGTAGTTGCAAACAATGAAAAGGAATACTCCGGAACGCTCATCGGTACCGATGCGCGAAAAGACCTGGCGGTCGTGTCGTTCGAGGCCGACGAAAACGACGACCTCACGGTAGCGCCGTTGGGTGATTCAGAAAAACTCTACGTCGGTGACTGGGTTCTTGCCGTTGGTAATCCCTTCGGTCTCGCTTCCACCGTAACTGCGGGTATCGTAAGCGCGAAGGAACGTTCGGGACCACTCAATAATATCAGCGACTTCATTCAGACCGATGCATCCATTAAC
>CAYLZA010000072.1:0-8588 GCA_964387575.1 uncultured Spirochaetales bacterium
TTTGCGTCGTGTCGCAGACCGTCTCGAGAAGGCGTCGATCCGTGGCATCGGCGATGAGCATTGCCTCCGGTCCGAGCGATTCCATTCCCCATGCTCCGACGTGGGATGTATCGACCGTGCCCAGCGTGTCGGCTTTATCCAGCATGGAACGCGGTCCGGTGTGTTACCCGAAAGCGCGGTCCATAATCGTTCCTTTGGTGTCATGTGGTAGTTTCTCCTGGTTATTTGAGGTAGAAAGACCCCGTCGATGGAATGGTCGACGGGGTCCGGTATGCGTGCAGCTCGCGCGTTTTTGAGCGCAAGCTGCAATAGAAACAATTATCGGCAAATGCTCCGCGACTAAACGAAGCGTTAGTAAACGAGCTTACCCTTACGCAACTCGGAAACGAGCGGTGCCTTCTTCAGCTCCTCTATTCGTTTTTCACCACCTGCCGCAAGCCAATCGGACACATAGTCGTTCCAGGTTGCTTCGACATCGATTTCGCCGAGCACCGCCTGAAAGAAGTACTCCTCGAACATCGTGTTCAGATCGGCGCCGTACCGTTCATCGATCTTTTGCAGATCGGTTTCACCCATATAATCCAACCGAGTCCTTCTCAAAGCCCAATTCTGACCGCGTTCCGCGAGAAGCAGGTCGTTGAAAAATGCGGCGAGTCTTCCCGGGAGAAGCATCTTGAGCCGCTCGGGAGGACGAATCGGCGGATAGCCTGAGATTTTTCCGTTTTCAGGATATTCTTCAGGAACGTTCGTGGGTTCCCGTTGAATCGGGTTGGATTCCCACGGGTCTCCTTCCCAGTCGAAATGCACACCGGGCTTGCCTGCAAACCAGTACGCCCATCCCTCAGGCGTCGTTTTCGTATCCACGAACTGCAGGATTTTTTCGAGCTTTTCGTCGGACGCGCCTGCTCCTACGAACCAGCGATAACCGCCGGATGGCACGACATCTCGATACGCACGGGTTCCCTGGATACCGTCGGGGCCTACCAACGGGGGAAGCACGACAACCTCCGCGCCGGGTGTGCCGAGCTCTTCGTCGGGTACAAAGCTGTTCGGAGGTCTGTCCATACCCCAGGAACGTCCGGCGTACGTCGACTCCTCGAACGTAGCACCGATCATACCGGTGGCGATCTTCTCCCAGCCTTTACGCAGGCCGAGGTTTACAAACTCTCTGTCTATAAGCTCTTTTGAGTACCAGTCGGCCATCTCGATGAGAAAATCCTTCATCGCCGGATCAATGCGGTAATCGTAGAGCTCACCGTCGACTTCGCGGTTTCCTCCCCAAACGATTCCGTAAGCCCCTGCTGGGCTTCTGAAGTTTCGGTGAAGTGACTGATTGGCCTGCAGCGGAATGGTGTCGTTCTTTCCGTTCCCGTCCGGGTCTCCGTCCCTGAATGCTATGAGAAGCTCCTTGAACCATTCGAGCGTATAATCCGCGTCGTAATAGTAAGTGCGTTCGAACCGGTCTATTGAATACTTGGTGTTTTCGTAATCGGGAAACTCGAATCCTACATTTTGCGCCCAATCGAGTCTGAACATCGGCAGGAATGATCCGATGTCGGTGTTCGTCGCAATTCCGTTGACGCAGAGAAGCTCTTCATCGTTATCGGGATTCTGATTGGCAAGCCACCCGACCGGATAGCTTTCCATAATTTTCGTATACCCGGGCGCGTTTTCCCGAATCATCGACTTCGGGATCGGCCTGGTAATGCCCTGGTTGTACATGGTTTGCGGGTCTTCGAATACGGGACCGCAATCGGGGAACTCGCCGCTTGCGAGAAGCACATCTACTTTTTCCGAATCGTTTGGTGAGACCCCGTTCGGAATAATCTCTATACTGAGGTCTTCGCCGATTTTCTGCATCGCCCAAGTCGGTTCCTGGAACTCACTCATGAGCGTAATCGTCATGGTTTCTTCAGCGCCGGACGATTCCTGTTGTGGAGCGCCGAATACCGCCACGGGTAAGACGCATGACAGTGCGATAAGATAAATAACTATACGTTTGTTCATTTCTTGATCCTCCTGGTTTGTTTTCGTTCCCCTCCCAACCACTTCATCTGTTTTGCTCTATCACCCCCTCTTTTTTAAACGACGTGACTATCGCGTCGCAGTATTCGCCGAGGCCCACCACGTCGGCTCCGACGCTGATGAACCGAAATCCGGTTTCCGACGTTTCGGCGATGGTCGCCGGTGACGCCACGCTGCATGCGAACTTACCGTGTTTCTCTGCCAACTCGGCGATTCGGTTCGCAGTCTCGAGAATATGATCGTGATCAGTCTCTCCCGGACGTCCGATTCCGTGGCTGAAATCGCGTCGGCCGAAGAACACACCGTCGTATCCGTCGACGGCGAAGATCTCCTCGAGCTCGTCGAGCGGTTCCGGGTCTTCGATTTGGATGATGACAAACCTCTCGGTATTTGCGTCATGCACATAGGTTTCGGTATCGATGCGGGTGAACGCCCCGTCGGCGTTTCCGCCGTCCAGCGGTCTTCTTCCGACAGGATGGAATCGCGTAAGCCGAACGATTTCCCGCACTTCATCCGCGCTCATCACGTGCGGTATCATAATTCCTGCGGCGTCCATCTCGAGAGGACGTATGTAATCACTGTAACCGCCTTTGGAAACGCGGACGAGCGTATCAACATCCCACATCTTTGCGGCGCGTATTTGGTTTTCAATAGTCGGATAGTCGTTTGGTACGTGCTCCATATCGGTCCAGATACAGTCGAAACCGCTCATCGCCGCGATTTCCACCGCACGTGGATCGGATAGATTAACCTTGAAGCACGAAGCGGTTTTCCCGGAGCGGATTTTTTTTAGCACTCGACTTTTTCGCATTTGACGCATCCGAGGTGTTTTCTCGTTCACGATTGATCCTCCAACAGACGGATTCTGTATGAGAAAGCCGGCGATGAGGGATTCTCCTTCCCCCCTCGTTGATAGCGCGCGAGTGTGACGATGAGGTCTCCGGTTTTTCGATCTTCGTATGCACGGAAATTAGATAACTGAACGAGCGATGAATCGCTTTCCCGTTTGTCTTCTATTACGCTTACCGTCTCACGTTTGAGCGAGCACGAGCGCTCATCTACTTCGGCGATCACCAGCGGATAACGAGGGCGATTCCCTTCGGGATTGTGGGGACTGATATTCCCTATCCAGTAGAGCTTTCGCGTTCGTGAGTTTCGTATCAATCGCGATCCGGCGGCCGGAGAAAAGAACGGCTTTCCGTCGGCGTATCGAAACGGCTCTCGTTCCGACCATGTGCGACCGCAGTCATCGGATGTACATATCCATTTATATCCGGAAATGTCCGGGCGTCGGGCGTTACTCGCGCGAAGCACCATCAACAGACGACCATCGGTGAGCTGCTCTATCGTCGGCTCATCGGCGCCTCGCGTAGAATGCTCGGGATCGAGACCGACCATTTCACCGAGCTCCCACGTATAGTCATCACCGTTCCATGAACCGATAAAACAACCGGCGTCCCAGGCGATACCGAAAAAATCCTCGTAGTCGCTGCCTCTCGGCACACGGCACACCGGCAGCACCAGTTTGCCGTCGTTCGTCACGGTGAGTGCGCAAAACGATAGTTGAATGCAGTTTTCGCCATACGTTACTCCTCGGGCCCAGTTGGTCTCATCCCCTCCGGTTTCGATGAGCGGTTTTTCCTTCGTAAAGCTGCGGGCTCCGTCGGTCGACAACCGATACAATACCCGTGTATACCGTTTGACGTCTCCGGTAAACGTACCTTCCGGATAGAGTTGATCATTGACGAGTGAGATCAGGCATGATGCGTTTGCATCGAAGTAGAGGCACGATTCGCCACGGCGACGTATCCCGCCGTTTTCCTGTTTCGGCTCGTATAAAAGGCGGGGCGCGTTCCACGATTCTCCATTGTCTTCACTCGATCGTTCGAAATGACGACCCATCGTATCCGAAGCTACCTCAACCGAGTAGTGCTGAAGCATTCGAAATCCATCGGGTTCTACATAAGCGGTATTGGCAACGAGGATTGCGAGGGGTGTCTCAGATTCGCTTTGGGTTTGGGCTTCGGATTGCTCTCCGAGCTCTTCGCGGATTTTCCTTTCCGGTGGCGCTTCGAGCGTGATAAAAAGCCTTCGCTCAACGCGTACGATGTTAGATTCGGTTACTTCGATCGTATCATCAGGCATCATGTTCTTTTGCTCTTATTAATAGAGGAAATTGTTTCGCCGAGGATGCGTGCCTGCTCGGCCGCTTCGTCGAGATCGAAATAATTCGTTTTTAGTTGGACGAGCTTCGGCTGTACTCTTTCGAGCACCGGACACTCCACTTCCCGGTAATCCGGGGCGAGCTCGGCGAATTGTGGATATCGTTCCGGATTAGCTTGGATCGCTTTGCTGAGCTCAGAGAAGACCGGCTCACGATACGTCGGACGCCATGCGCCGTAAAACCCGTCGCCACCGAGCTCGACGAATCGTTTGCGGAACTCAGCCCAATCTATTTCATCGTCGGTTATGCGGCACACATACGTCCAATATGAGTGCGTGCGATCCTCCGGGGTGGTCTGTGGTATCAGCCATGAGCATTTGTCGGCCGCCTCCGCGAAAAGTGATGCGCACTCGATACGCATCGCGACGAGCTCCGGAAGACGATCGATTTCCGCGCGTAAAACCGCCGCCGCTATATCGGGAAGTCGGAAATTAAACCCGAACCTTACATGGCGTTTTGCATCGGGACTGCACCTGAGATCCTCAGACATTTTCGATGCACCCGGACGGGCGGAAGCAGTCGCATACCCGAACGAATTTACTTTTCGAGCCGCGTCGGCGAGACTTTCATCATCGCAAATGAGTATTCCGCCGTCTCCGCACGTCATATGTTTCGATGCCTGAAAACTGTAACTCGCGAAATGACCGATCGATCCGACGGTCCGTCCGCGATACGTCGAGAGGTAGCACTGCGCATTGTCCTCTATAACGATGAGATCGTGCTCGGCAGCAATATCCATGATTTCATCGAGGTCCGGCGGTAAACCGTAGATCGCTACCGGTATGATCGCCTTAGTCCTCGGCGAGATCTTGCGTCTGATATCCGCGGGATCGATCGTCAGCGTGTCGGGATCGACATCGGCGAAGATCGGTAGTGCGTTAGCGTGTAATACGACGAGCCCGGTTGCCCCGGCGGTAAGCGGAGGCACGATGACCTCGTCGCCGGCGCCGACTCCGGCTGCGAGAAGTGCCGAATGCATTGTCGTCGTGCCGTTCGAGTGCAGTATCGCGTATGACACATCGAAGGTTTCGGCAAACCGCGATTCGAGCTCAGCGGAAATTCCGACTGACGTGGTATTGTGGAATCCATAATCAAGTATTTGCTTTACGTATGTTTCGGCATCTTCGGCGACTCTCGGTATCCTCCGTTGCTTTTGGATCCGGGCTCGTTGTTCCCCGATAGATGATTCAATCCAGTCCGATTGTTTCATGTATCCCCTTCGTTTTTAGCGTTCGCGTCGTCCGGCTTCCGGCGCGTTTCTTCATCTGCGCGTTTCCGCGCCCGCACGTATTCGTTCATGTGTTTTTCCATCGCCTTTGCCACGACTTTCGGATCGCTTCTTCGAATACCGTCTACGATACCGTTATGTTCGCTAACAATTGCAGTCAACGGTCTGATCGGTGAGCCGATAGTGCCTCGTCCCATCCGAATAATATCGGGAACGATCAGTCCGATGAGCGAACGCAGTACGCTGTTGTGCGCCCCCTCAGCGAGCTTGAGATGAAACAACATGTCGAGCTCGAGAAGATCTTCGCAAAATCCGTCCTGTGCGAGTTTCGTGTATTCGGTGTGAATGGTTTCGAGCTCCGCTTTCTCTTTGTCGGTCATACGTTCTCCGGCAAGCCGTGCGGAGTAGTTTTCGAGCATACCGCGCACTTCGATGAGTGATTCTTTCTGATCATCTTCGAGGCTCAATACGTTCGCGATAAGACCTTCGAGCGTTTCTACGCCGAGGGACGCGACGACGGTTCCGGATTGCGGATATGTGCGAAGAATCCCGTAAAACTCGAGCGTTTTGATAGCCTCCCGAACATATCCGCGTCCCACATCGAATCTCGATGCAAGCTCCCGTTCCGACGGCAGCCGATCACCCGGCTTGAGAATCCCGTCGCTTATGAGCGAGCGGATCTGGCGAATAATAAGATCCGACGGTTTGCGATAATCGATCGCCGTAAAATGAGACACCAAAGCGGTTTCTTTAGGCATAGCTACTCTTCGATTCCTGCAGCGGTAGAAGAATGGGCACGCTTCACATCCACCTCCGTCCGATTTACTTCGTTCTTTGTTAATTTTTTAGTTACTGGTTAACCAATCATAGGTCAAAGCGACGCTATAGTCAAGCCCTTTTTCACAAGGCATCTACGATGCGCCCGGAGCGAGTGGAAAACTGTTTTGCATTAGCATCTAATTCCCTGCCCTGTAGTAAATAAGACGCATCGCAAAGCCCTGTCTCACGGAGAATTAGCAAATGTTATCTGTTGCGTCGAGACGTATTGATTTCGTGCCCGGCGACGATCGTGCGAATCGTCGGTACGGGAAGTCCTGTTTCGTCAATACCGAGATTTCGAACAAAATAAAACCCGGCGCCCGGATTCGCCTCCAACGGTATGCCCATCTGATAGCTTGCCCCCGCAACGATCAGGTTGTCAGCGGATGATCGTGCTGCGTCGCCTGGTTGCACCGGGCCGGTGTCATGACGACCGACATGACCGTCCTCATCGCTGTTTCGAAGCCGTCTGAGCTCGAACGTGTTCGGACAATCGAGCAGAAAACGGTCTCCCGAGTCGTAAGGAAAATTGAAGGGTAATCCGGTCTTTCTGTCACGCATTACCTCGGGATGTGACAGCACGATATTCGGGTACGTGACTGTGGCGCTTCCTTCGTAGAGAAAGCCCGGCCGGTCGCTGTACATAATGCGTTCGCGGTTCGAGTGATCGATGCCCATCGAAAAAGCGCGGGTCAGGTAAATCACGCTGTCGAGGAGCTTTATCGGTTTAGATTTTGTGGAGGTGGTGGAAAATCCGGTGTCGGGATACAGGTACACTCCTTCCCAACAACGCGAGATAAGAAGATCGATCGAGTCGGTGCTCTACCACGCCACGACAGATCCTGCCACCATATTCCCGAAGGAAACCGGGCCGTATTCGGTGAGAAGCGGTTGCTCTTGTCCGTATATGTATCGAGAGTCCTCGTTTGTCATGAGCACATCGTATTCGAGACCACTTCGAATGCAAAGGCGTGCGGGTTCGATTTGGCGACCATCGTTCTTCCTGATAGGGAGGAAGCTCGTGTAGCGACATTTCACATTTCGCGGGGATATTCAACAGACAGAAACATTCATTCCGAGCAGCATCGGTGATGTTATTAACCTTAGAAACCTTAAGCTATCGTCCTATGGATCGTATCGATCGCCAAACGGCTACGGTATACACGCGAGATTTGATGATGAGTCGATCGGAGGATTCCGATTGCAAATGGCAATTTTACGAAAAGAGACGCCCGTCGCAACCGGTATTCGCACTCACTATTGTTCGTTGCGAGTGACGCGACCGAGTGCGTCAGCTACCGTTCCTTCCATTTCGTACCAGCGTATCTGTTTTTCTTCGAGGGCTCCGCGCATATTCTCTCCGATCTTACCGGCAACGAAAATCGCCACATCGTTATCCGCAAGCATTTTTGCGACACCGAATCCCGCTCCTCCTCCGCCCAATTTGAACGGATTTTTGAGCATGGATTTGTACGTGCCGGATTCGTCAAAAAGAAGCAGAAACGGTGCGCGTCCTGCTTGCACGCTTATCTCAGCTTTTTCGTCTGTTTTCTGAGCCGCTACGGCTATCGTCATTATCTTCCTCTTTCCGTATCATAGTATCCGTATGATGAGCACCGCGAGAAGTGCAATCATAATCGCCATGATAAAACTGATGCAGTTACGAACAACCGCAAACCGTTTGCCGAGCATCAAGCTCTCCGCAGGGAACTGAACTACTCCTACCGTGACCCAACTGACGACGAAAGCGACAACTGCAACGAGGCTTACTCCGTTGGACAGAAGCTCGCCTCCGATGATATAGCTCGTGATCGGATTTCCTGCAGCGACGCTTCCAAAGAACGCACCGATTATCGGATCTAAAACGCCGCCCGAAAAAAGTGACGCGAAAAACTCTTTCGACACATAGTTGTTTACGAGACTCGCTAACAGCAGAACGCTTGCCAATATCGGGAGGCTCATCTTCATGTTATTGAGCAAACCTCTCGCTGCAGATCTAAGATTACCTGAATCCATATCGACCCCTTTTCTATAACTCCGGGGTACTATACCACACACCGGTTTTAATGAGAATATGTTCGTTATGCCGAAGCCGAGTCTACTGGTTGTCTGTGACAGGATCGGGAACTATTGTAGTGCCGACGTAATGCTTACCTTCGAGAATCGCCTCGAGATTCTCTAGATCTTTTCCCGCCGCAGATACGAGCGTCATGTCGATTTTTGCAGCATGTTGAGCGGCCGTCGGATCGAACGGCGTGTTCTTTCCCGGAGACCATTCATCTCCGGTCATTT
>CAYLZA010000073.1:0-3635 GCA_964387575.1 uncultured Spirochaetales bacterium
TCGATACCATCGCGATAAATACCGCCGTTACCAGAAACATAAAGATTATAGGGAATACGCGTTCCCGAAAAATGTTTATACCAGCTTCCTGAGTACTCATGTGCTTGTCTTTGCCTTTTTCTTGCTTCTCTGTTCACGAATGACATGATTGAGGAGAGGAGCAAACATGTTCGCCAGCAAAATGGCGAACGTTATGCCTTCGGGCCAAGCGGAAAATGTACGAACCAATGCGGTGAGAACGCCGATTATCGTACCGTAAATCACCCGACCGAGATCGGTGGTTTGTGATGCCGATACCGGATCGGTCGCCATGAACATGATTCCGTAGAACACGCTTCCCGCGAGCAGCCCGCTCAACGGATCATACGCTCCTTCAACACCGCCGAGCCAGAAAATCCCCTGCATCACGAGATACGAAACGGTGACCGAAACGATAATCCGCCAGCTGGCGGTTTTTGTGATCATCAGATAGAGACCACCGAGAAGGATGAGCACCGCACTCGTTTCACCAAACGATCCCGGAATATTTCCGAGGAAGAGATTCAGCTTCGAAACCGACTCACCGCCGGCCATCGTGACGAGAGGCGTTGCCCCGCTGATTGCATCCGACGCCTGCCACATACCGAGCGCCCCGAATGTACCGCCCGCCGGCTCAACCCACGCGCTCGCCGCCGTCATCTGGGCACCGAAACTAACGTAGATAAACGCTCTGCCGGTGAGTGCCGGGTTGAATACGTTGCGCCCGAAACCGCCGAAAGCCATTTTCCCGAATACAACGCCGAATACGATACCGACAACCGGTATCCACAACGGAATCGTCGGGGGCAGCGATAACGCGAAGAGGAAATTCGTAACGAACACCGCCATCGTTACCTGCTTTTTGTACACGCGAGCAAAAACGTATTCACTGAGAAAGCCCGCCGCATTAACGATGGCGAGAACTGCCAACGTTTTCCATCCAAAGAAATAGACAGAAGCCAACGCAAGCGGTACGAGCGAGAGCACCACTCGCAGCATAACTTTCTGTTTCATGATCAGGGGTTTTTTCCTGGCAGCCGTCATGCGTCTAATAATACAAACCTTGCTTTAAAAGTCAACGATAACGTGAAATTGTGCGCGATATCGTGGGCGAGCCCGTCCGACCACATCATCGCTTAGGCTCCGGCGTAGCCGTCGATGCGGTCGGACGTGTCGCTTAACGGTAATGACCCGTCAGGCGGTTTTTCTTTGAAAATACGACCAAAAAATAGTATCTAATAGGCGTACTCGATACAAAAAGGAGTAATTCATGGATAGCAAAAGCTTTACCGCTACGCTTGAATCGATTCTCGATAATGCGAAAACAGCGATTCTCGCGACGGTTGATTCCGAAGGAAAACCACATACCAGATGGATGACCCCGGCTATTCTCCGGGACAGACCCGGAGCGATCTACGCGGTGACATCACCTGATTTTGCAAAAATTAGTCAGCTCGAATCGAATCCGAACGCCCAATGGATGTTCCAGACGAAAATGATCGACAAGATCGCGACGGTGAACGGGCGAATAAACGTTATCGACAATTCGGCAATGAAATCGGAAGTAATCGAAGGAATCGGACGGAGACTGACCGTATTCTGGCGCGTCAATACCGATGCTACGAAACTCGTTGTTCTCGAGACGGTAATGGAAGAAGGCGTCTATTTCGAGCCGATGAACGCCAAAAAAGAAACGATCACGTTCGAATAGGAGGGCCTTGTGGCACAAAGCAAATCACAACAATCAAAATCAGGACAAAGCGGATCGAAAAAAGCGAGCTCGGATCTGAAAAAACAATACGGAAAGGATCTTTTGATGAAGATGCTCCGGGAGATGCTTCTTATCCGTCGCTTTGAAGAGCTCGCGGGGCAGATGTATGGACTCAGAAAAATCGGCGGGTTCTGCCACCTCTACATCGGCCAGGAAGCGGTCGCGGTCGGATCGGTTGCCACACTCGATCTTACGAAAGACTACGTGCTGACCGCTTATCGTGATCACGGTCACGCTCTCGCATGTGGAATGGATCCGAACGCGTGTATGGCGGAGCTCTATGGTAAAGAAACCGGATGTGCCCGCGGGAAAGGCGGTTCGATGCATATGATCGACGTGGAAAAACATATGTACGGCGGTAACGGCATCGTCGGAGCCCATATTCCGATCGCAACCGGCGTGGCGATGAAAATCAAATACATGAAAGACGACGGGGTGGTGCTCTGTTTTTTCGGTGATGGCGCGATCAATCAGGGAAGCTTTCACGAAAGCCTCAATCTCGCAAAAATATACGGTCTTCCGGTTATCTATATCTGTGAGAACAATCAGTACGGAATGGGCACCTCCTACAAGCGAGTATCATCGGTCGAGGATCTATCGGTACGCGGTGCATCGTACAACATACCCGGGAAGCAAATCGACGGGATGAATGTCCTCAACGTATACGACGAGATATCGCAAGCCGTAGAAACGGTTCGTAGCAGTAGCGAACCCTTGTTGTTCGAAATCAAGACCTACCGGTATCGAGGACACTCGATGAGTGATCCCGCCAAGTATCGAACCCGTGAGGAGCTCGACTCGTATAAGGAGCAGGACCCGATTATCATTCTCCAGAAAAAACTGGTTAAAGACGGGATTACCGACGAAGACGAGATAAAGAAAATCGACGATGAGGTCAAACAGATTAGCAAGGATTCGGCGGACTTCGCCGAAAACAGCGATGAGCCTTCGGTCGATTCGCTCCTCGAAGATCTCTACGTATAAAGGAACAAGTGATGGCTGTAATAACGATGAGAGAAGCGCTCAATCGAGCGATGTTTGAAGAGATGAAACGGGACGAGAACGTCATTCTCCTCGGCGAGGAAGTGGCGGAATACAACGGAGCGTACAAAGTTACTCAGGGATTACTCGACGAATTCGGTCCCGATCGCGTTATGGACACCCCCATTACCGAAGAGAGTTTCACCGGGCTCGGTATCGGCGCCGCGATGGCGGGGTTGAGACCGATCGTTGAGTGGATGACCTTCAACTTCTCGCTTCAGGCGATGGATCAGGTCGTAAACAACGCGGCAAAAATGCGCTATATGTCCGGAGGGCAGTTCAAAGTTCCGATGGTATTTCGCGGACCGAACGGTCCGGCGGAGTATCTCGCCTCCCAGCACTCACAGGCTATCCAATCGCTGTACGCCCACATCCCGGGGCTCATAGTAGTTGCGCCTTCAACTCCATACGATGCGATCGGTCTTTTGAAGTCGTCGATACGCGACGACAATCCGGTGGTTTTCATGGAAGCGGAGTTGATGTACGGCTGGAAAGGAGAAGTTCCCGAAGACGAGTTCACAGTCCCACTCGGAGAAGCGGACATAAAACGAGAAGGAACCGATATCACCCTCGTAGGTTTTTCGAAACCGATGCGTGTAGTAAACGAAGCTGCCGAGGCACTCGAATCGGAAGATATTTCGGCGGAGGTGGTGGATGTGCGGACGATCCGTCCGCTCGACGATGAAACGATTTACGAGTCGGTACGAAAAACGAATCGATGCGTCATCGTTGACGAAGCGTGGCCGTTTGCGAGCGTCGGTTCTCATATCGGATGGCTGATCCAGCGCAACTGCTTTGATCATCT
>CAYLZA010000073.1:3645-8576 GCA_964387575.1 uncultured Spirochaetales bacterium
ACGCACCGGTAGAGCTCGTGTCGTCCGAAGATGTACCGATCCCGTACAATCATACGCTTGAGCTCGCCGCACAACCGTCGAAGGAACGGATTGTAAAGGCGGCAAAACAGGCGCTCTACCTCGATTAAGGAGAAAACGATGGCTGAAAAGGTCCTGATGATAGCCCTCTCGCCGACCATGGAAGAGGGAACGATAGCGAATTGGATAAAGAATGAAGGCGATTCGGTTTCCACCGGAGATGTGCTCTGCGAAGTCGAAACCGACAAGGCGACGATGGACTACGAGTCGATCCAGGAGGGAACGATCCTCAAGATACTCGTCGGCGAAGGCGATTCGGCAGCGGTCGAGCAGCCGATCGCAATCATCGGCGAAGAGGGAGAGGATATCGACGAGCTCGTCAAAGAAGCAAAGAGCGAAGCAGCCGGCGCCGGTGAGAGCGGTAAAGCGGCTGAAACAGGCGAAGCGGCAGGCAAAGAAGGTACCGGCGCCGGCGGTGCGGCGGACACGACCGGCACCGGTGATGCAGGAGCCGCGGGAGCTACGGGAGCCGGGGCAGCTGCCGCCGGAGAGGGGGCTGCCGCCGGAGCGGGGGCGCAAACCGGTCCTCAGGTAACGGGACCTGCGCCTGAAGCGCCGACCGCATCGGATGGAAGCCGTGTGAAGGCTTCACCGCTCGCTCGGGTGCTCGCAGAGCAGGAAGGAATCGATCTCACGCAGGTGGAGGGAAGCGGTCCCGCCGGTCGTGTGGTAAAACGTGACGTCGAGCAGGCAAAAGCCGAGGGTACCGCCCGCGCCGCCACGACGGCCGCAGGGGCGCCGGCCGGAGTTGCGCCGACGCCGGCTCTCAAAGACGAAACAATCAGCCTGAGCAACACCAGGAAGATCATCGCGCAGCGACTCTCGGAATCGAAATACTCGGCACCGCATTTCTACGAAACGATTCCGATCTTTACCGAAACGATGATGAGCGCGCGAAAGCAGCTCAACGCCGGGCTCGATTACAAAGTGTCGGTGAATGCATTTCTCATGAAGTTCGCCGCAGAGGCAATCAAACGCCATCCGGTCATCAACTCTTCATGGCAGGGCGATTCGATACGTCGATTCGGAAGTATCGATATCGGCCTTGCAGTGGCTCAAGAGAACGGGCTCATTACGCCGATTGTGCGTGATTGCGGATCGAAGGGAATCGTCGCAATCGACGGAGAGCTTTCGGATCTGATTGAACGAGCACGAGCGGGACGGCTCCAACCGGAAGAATACACCGGGGCAACCTTCTCGATTTCGAGCCTGGGAACATACGGGATCGAGGAGTTTACCGCTATCATCAATCCTCCGGGCTCTGCGATACTGGCGGTCGGGCAGATGCAGAAGGTTCCGGTTGTCGGGGAAAACGACGATATCAGTGTCAGGATGCAGATGAAAGTCACACTCTCGTGTGATCACCGGGTCATCGACGGCGTGCAGGCGGCGGAATTTCTCACCGAGCTCAAAGGTATGCTCGAATACCCGGCACGCGTACTCTATTAGCACGAGAAAAGAGAAGCCCCGGTGCAAACGACCGCGACGTGTTTTGCGGCACGGACATCACCGGTTCTGCGGCGGGGTATAAAAGGAGCACATAATGGCGAAGAACAATAGTTACGATCTGGTTGTCGTCGGGGCCGGCCCCGGCGGGTATGTCGGGGCGATTCGGGCGTCGCAGCTCGGGCTTTCCACGTGCGTCGTAGAGAAGGACAAACCGGGAGGTGTATGTCTGAATATCGGTTGTATCCCGTCCAAGGCTATCATCCATCAGGCGTCGGTATTCGCCTCGGCTTCGGATCTCGAGGCGATGGGTGTCTCGGTCGATAAGAGCGGGCTCGATTATCAAAAGGTGTTCAAAAAATCGCGAAAAGCCGCCGACACGCTTTCGAAAGGTGTCCGGTATCTGCTGAAAAAGAACAAGGTCGAGCTCATAAGCGGCACCGGCGAGATTACCGGTGCGAACGAAGTAACGGTCGACGGTTCCGACAAGCTTTCGGCGAAACATATTCTCGTGGCAACCGGCTCGACACCTATCGAGCTCGGTGATTTTCCCGTAGACTGCGGGAAGGTTCTCACCTCCAACGACGCGCTGATGCTCGAAAAACTACCGGAGAAGATGATCATTCTCGGCGGCGGATACATCGGGTGCGAGTTCGCCTACATTATGAACGCGTTCGGTGTCGAGGTTGTCGTCGTGGAGATGCTCGATCAGCTTCTGCCGATGGAAGACGAAGAAGTAGCGTCTCATCTGGCCAAAACGTTCGAGAAACGAGGTGTCGAGATTTACACCGGAACGAAAGCAACCGGAATGAAGAACGAATCCTCGGGGATTTCTGTCTCGCTCGAAACGAAAAACGGAAAGAAGAGCACCGAGAAGGCCGATCAATTGCTCGTCGTGGTCGGCAGAAGACCGGTTACCGACGGTGTCGGACTCGATACAGTGGAAATCAAAACCGATGAGAAAGGATTCATACCGGTCGGCGATTATTATCAAACCTCGGTGCAATCGATCTATGCTGTCGGCGATGTAGTTTCGTCACCACAGCTTGCGCATGTTGCAACCAAAGAGGCGGAAATTGCGGTGGAGCACATGGCAGGGCATCCCGGCGAGGTACGGGTAGATCCCGACGCGATCCCGGGCGCAGTGTACACGGAGCCGCAGGTCGCAAGCTTCGGACCCACATTGGACGAAGCGAAGGAACGCGGAATCGAAGCGAAAAGTGCTTCCTTCCCGTATCGCGGTGCCGGTAAATCGGTAGCAATCGAACAAAGCGAAGGATTCGTGAAGATCGTCTTTGATACGAAAACCCACGAAATACTCGGAGCGCACGTGGTCGGAGCCGAGGCGACCGAGCTGATTCACGAAATACTGCTGGCAAAGAGCTCGGAGCTCCTGCCGGAAGACATAGCAACGATGATCCACGCCCACCCGACGCTTTCGGAATCGGTTATGGAAGCCCATCGTGCCGTCGAAGGTTGGGCTATACACGTGTAACGACGCAGTTCCGGAACGATGACGCGGCTACGATGCTCGGCCGACCCGGAACCCTGAACAAACGGTCATTCAATAGATGAGACCGAGCGCGGACAACCAGCAAATACTCCTCATCGAAGACGACGGCGGTAACCGCAAATCGGAGGATTTGAAACCGGTAATGAGCGCCGCCGAGATTCGTGAAACGGCCGTACCCGAGGGGATGGAGCGAGCCGTTCCGGCAGGAGGGTGTTTCTGGGGAGTGGAAGCGGTGTTCGAAAATACGGATCCTCAGGTCGTTACTTTGGCGATATCGTAACGAAAGTTTCTCAGCTCGATGCGTTTTATCCGGCCGAGGATTACCACCAGGATTTTATGAAGAACAATCCCCGTCACATGTACATCGTGCAGTGGGATGTGCCCAAAGTGGAGCACCTCGAACGAGAATACCCGGAGCTCCTCACCTCCCGTTGACGGAATAGCGCAAAGCCGTATTCATTCGAAACATACACAGAGCCTCCGATCAAACCTTCACGATCGCCGAAATCGCACCGGTCGTGAGTATCCCGTTGCCTATCGGCCTCTTTTTTATTACTATGACACTAGAATATGTGAATGAAATCACGATTGGAGTAACACACGATGATAGCTACACCTATCAAAGACGGCATTTTTGCAATCAGCGTAAATGATCGAACTACCGATCTTTTCGAAGGTCTGTGGCCGATCAGCAGGGAAGGAGTTACCTATAACTCGTATGTAATAGACGACGAAAAAAAGGTGCTCATCGATTTAACGAAAGAGTTCAAAACAGACACGTTAATCGATCAGATTGCCGGACTTTTTTCTCTCGAAGAGCTCGACTACATCGTAGTCAATCATATGGAACCCGATCACACGGGGGCTATAAAAACGATGATGCGCATGGCGCCAAAGGCCACGATCATGTGTACAGCAAAAGCGACACCGATGCTCGAGGAGTTTTACGGAATTACCGATCGCATACACGAAGTCGAAGACGGCGAAGAGCTGGATCTCGGTTCGAGAAAGCTCACGTTCGTACATACCCCGTTCGTTCACTGGCCCGAAACGATGATGACGTACGACACGAAGAACAAGGTCCTTTTTTCGTGTGATGCATTCGGCGGGTACGGGGCGCTTCAAGGATACAGTTTTGACGATCAATGCGGTGATATCGAGTTCTACAAAAAAGAATCGCTCAGATACTACTCGAATATCGTAGCGAAATTCTCGAAACCCGTGCTCAATGCGATAGGCAAGCTCGCGGATGTGCCGGTGGAAGTCATTGCACCTTCGCACGGGCTGATTTGGCGCGACCATCCGGAAGCCATAATCAACCTTTACAAGAAATGGGCCGAATACGCCACCGGAGAAACCGAGAAAGGTGTAACCCTGCTCTATGGTTCGATGTACGGCAATACCGAAGAGATCATGAACTCCGTCGCAAAAGGAATATCGGACGCAGAGGTACCGGTGGAGATATTCGACGTGGCGCGTACACACACCAGTTACATCCTGCCTGCTCTATGGACCAAGAAGGGAGTCATCATCGGCGCGCCTACGTACGAGGGAAGCCTCTTCCCGGCTATGCAGAGCGCACTCGAAGAATCCGCGATCAAGCGGGTTATGAACAAGAAAGCTGCGATTTTCGGCAGCTATGGATGGAGCGGTGGTGCCGAGAAAAAAGTGCGAAGCATCATCGAGCCGCTCAAGTGGGAAGTCGTCAGCACTTTCAATTTCCAGGGAGGACCGACCGACGAAGACCTGCGAAACGCTCGAGAGTTCGGCAAGACGTTCGCTCTTTCACTCAAATAGAGATGACACCCGTCCGTGAGTGCGACGGGGGCTTACGCTGCTGCTGAAGCCGCAGAAAACCGGACAAACCATGAAAGGCACAGCCGCAAACGGAAAC
>CAYLZA010000074.1:0-1802 GCA_964387575.1 uncultured Spirochaetales bacterium
CACGCCCATCCGGCGGTGGATTCGGCTCTCGAAAAGGCGCGGGAAATCGGTTACTCGAACACGTTCGAGACCGAATATCATGTGGAAATCGCAAAAAAAGTAAGTGAATACCTTCCATGCGCGGATATGACGCGGTTTTGCTCATCCGGCTCCGAAGCGACGCTTCATCTCCTTCGCGCGTGCCGGGCATATACAGGAAGAAACAAAATTCTTCGATTCGAGGGGCATTTTCACGGATATCACGAGCTGATCTACATCGGCGGGCATCCGCCCGAGAGTAGATGGAAAAAAAACAAGAGCGATCCATACATCGAGTCGGTCGGTATTCCCCGGGAGTTTGCCGACTATGTTATTCCTGTATCGTACAACGATCCGGAGGAGCTCAAAAAAACGATCGAAGAGCGGGGCGAAGAGATTGCGGTCGCGATTTTGGAGCCCGTAAACTACAACTGCGGATGCATACAACCGGAACCGGGATATCTCGAGCTCTTGCGTACATTAACTCGTGATGCCGGAATCGTGTTGTTCTTCGACGAAATACAATCCGCCTTCAAAACACGTGAATTATCGGCTCAGAAACGGTTCAACGTCATCCCCGACGTAGCGACGATCGGAAAGGCGATAGGCGGGGGATTGCCGTTATCTGCGTTCTGCGGAAAACGCGAGATCATGGAGCAGTACAAACCGGTGGGTCCGGTGCAGCACAGCGGAACGTTCAACGCTCATCTCGTACCGATCCTTGCGGGGCTCGGTTTTTTCGAGGAGCTCGATAAACCGGACTTTTTCCCGCAGCTCGAAGCGCTCGAAAAGCGGTTTCATGACGGTATTGATTCGATTATTCGCGAGCAGGATCTCGATATGGTGGTTCCTCGTTTCGGCGCCAGGTTCAATATCGTTTTCGGACGCCGTGACGCCCCGCATCGATACGAGGATACCTTTTGCCACGATCCGGATCGAATGCTGACGCTCATTCGTAAATGCTATCAACGGGGAGTCTATTTTCACGACTACGGTGGAGGTCCCGCACACCACGGGTATTCGATTCAGCACGATGAAAAAGACATCGACACCGTTCTCGAAGTGTTGAACGATTCGCTTCGGGAAATGAAAAATGAGTAGACAAATAATGGGTAGGTGAAGTGCGATGGCCGATAGGAAGCTCGAAGGAAAAAGGGCGCTCGTAACAGGGTCTTCGAAGGGTATCGGAAAGGCAATCGCGTTACGTTTTGCCGATGAAGGTGCCGATCTCGCGATCAACTATAACTCGGACCTCGCCGGCGGAGAAGAGACGGCGCGACTCGTGCGGGAGCTCGGACGCGAGAGTTTTGCCGTGCAGTGCAATGTGGGTCAAGCGGAAGAAGTGGCGGCGATGTTTGAGGAGATTGCATCGAAGTGGAACGGCATCGATATCCTCGTCAACTGCGCCGGGATAAGTCCGGTCCAGTCGTTTCTCGATATAACAATAGAAGAATGGCGAAAGGTGATTTCCACGAATCTCGAAGGAGCGGCGTACTGCACGCAGAAAGCGCTTCCGTATATGATTTCGCAGGGCTGCGGATGGGTCGTAAACATCAGCTCGGTTCATGCCCAGGCGACGACGCCGGGTCGTGTTCATTACGCAGCGTCGAAGGGGGGGCTCGAAGCGATGACTCGTGCGCTTGCGGTCGAATTTGGTTCGAGAGGTATCCACTTCAACGCACTTACCGTGGGAGCGGTAAAAGTGGAGCGAACCACCGAAGGTCACAACGATCCGCTCAACCGGGCGGTGTGGAAACGGCTCAACCCTGTCGGCCGGGTCGCCG
>CAYLZA010000074.1:1812-8497 GCA_964387575.1 uncultured Spirochaetales bacterium
GGGCCGCGTTGCTTCTCGCATCTCCGGAGGCGAGCTTTATCAACGGCGCCGTTCTCAGGATAGACGGCGGTAAGCTCGCAAAATCGATGGGTTATCCCGAAATCATTGAAATGCTCGAAAGCAAGGATATCAATATATGAGTATTAAACACAAACCGCATATTGTCTATATTATCGTTCACGATCTCGGCAGATATCTCGGGTGTCACGGCAGGTCTCCGCTCCCGACGCCGCATCTCGACGCGCTCGCCGCGGAGGGCATGTTGTTTACCAATCATTTCTGCGTTGCCCCGTCGTGCTCGCCGAGCCGTGGTACGATTACCACCGGAAAGTATCCTCACTCGAACGGTTTGATGGGGCTGTCCAATCCGAACCACGGATGGACGCTTCCCGCAAGCGAGACGACGATGCCGGAACGACTCAAGAATATCGGGTATGAAACATATCTGTTCGGATTGCAGCATGAACGGGCAATAGACAAGGTGCGCGACCGGTATACGCTCGGGTATGATCATGTTACCGATGCAGAAACGGTAGGTATTCATTGCGGGCCTGTAGCCGAGGAGGTGGTCGGTTTTCTCGATAATCGGTCGACGCCGGAGACGAAACGGGAATCGTCGGATTCCCCGTTTTTTGCAAGCGTGGGATTTTTCGAGCCGCATCGACCCTTTCACACCGACCGGACCGCGGGACGGGAAGATCCCGACAACGTGTATCTGCCGCCGTTTCTTCCCGACAACCGGATAGTCAGAGAGGAGATGGCCGGATTTACCTGCCTTCTCGAGCTGGTGGACAATGCAGTTGGTGAAATCGTCTCCGCGCTGGAGAGAAACGGCCTCGCCGATGATACCCTGCTGATATTCACAACCGATCACGGGATCGATATGCCGCGCGCGAAAGGGACACTCTACGATCCCGGAATCGAAACCACATTTATCGCCCGATGGCCCGGGAAGATCCCCGGTGGAACGAGATGCAACGATCTGGTGAGTAACGTGGACCATCTCCCGACCATACTCCGAATTGCAGATGGTCGGATCCCTGATACACTGGAAGGATATAGCTTTGCAGGCGTCTTGAATCACGATTTCGGGGACTACACGCCACGCAAAGAGATATTCGCAGAAAAAACGCACCACGCCGCATACGATCCGATGCGGTGTATCAGAACCGAACGGCACAAGTTCATATATAACTTCGGCGCCAACCGACCGATCGAAGTGCTCGGTCGAGGACAGATGGATACGACCACCGCGGTTCCCTGGCTTCACAAGACCAATCGACCGCTCGCGGAGCTCTACGATCTGGCGCTGGACCCGCTCGAGCAGAACAACGTGTCGGGCAGTACTGAATACGAGGAAATAGAGACCGAGCTCAGGGAGCGTCTCGAGTCGTTTCTCATCGAGACCGACGATCCATTGATGCGAGGTTGTCTGCCGATACCCGAGCTTTTGATAAAACGAATCACGGAGCAGCGATAGTATGAAACCAAATATCGTAGTGGTCATGACCGAACAGCATCGCGGCGATACGCTTTCGTGTGACGGGCATCCGGTCGTCATGACGCCGAATATCGACGAGCTCGGCGGTAAAGGCGTTCGATTTTCTCACGCCTACTCAACCTGTCCGGTGTGTGTACCGGCGCGGCGTTCGCTGATAACAGGTCAACACCCGTCTACCACGGGAATATTTGCCAACTATATGGCCGAGTTCGAAGGGGAAACGCTCCCGTCGATACTGACTCGAGAAGGATATCAGACCCGTTGGTTCGGACGGAGCATGCATCAAACACCACCGAGAAAACGATACGGATTCGAGCATATGGTGATAAACGATCACCGGATTCTCGAGGATGACTACGACGCGTGGGTCGGACGGCTCCCGGATGAAGGAATCGACACGTATCTGAAAATGGGAGTTCGTCACAACGACTGGACGGTACACCCGTGGCATCTTCCCGAGCACTATCATCACACCAACTGGACCGTGGATCTGGCCCGGAATTTTCTGGAAACCCGGGATCCGACGACGCCGTTTTTTATGGTTGTTTCGTTTCGCGCAGCCCATCCCCCGTTGCTCCCGCCGCAGTTCTACTTTGATCGTTATATCCGCACCGGTGTTCCCGATCCCTATATCGGTGAGTGGGCCGTCGAACCCCCGAACGGCGGCATCGGACTTGGTGTTGCTCCGACGAAACGCGAAAAACAACGGGTGCTCCTTTCAGGTGAGGCCCTCCGGTCGACCCGGGCCGGATATTACGGATTGGTCAATCACATCGATGATCAGCTCAGACGATTGTTCTGGGATCTGGATGTGAGCGACAAAAAGAGCGGGGAGGAAACGGCGGTGTTTTTCTGCTCGGATCACGGCGAGCTTCTCGGCGATCACTATCTCTGGGCCAAGTCTCAACCGTACGAAGGATCCGCGCGGATCCCGTTTCTCCTCAAGCTGCCGCCGAGCCTGGAGTCGGATAGGGGCGTGGTGCTCGATGAACCGGTGAGTCTCGAAGACATCATGCCCACATGTCTCGATCTGGCGGGAGCGGAAATCCCGCAATCCGTAGAAGGGAAAAGCCTCCTTCCGCTCGTTTCCGGTAGCTTCGAGTCTGCGGCCTCGGCGCACAGTGCGGCGCAGCCCGGATCCAAAAACGGCGAAGACGCGAACGAAGCATGGAGAAAATATATCCATATCGAATGCTCTCCCTCATTCCAATGCCTTACCGACGGAAAAGAGAAGTATATCTGGTTTGTCGAAGACGGATCGGAACGATTTTTCGATCTCGAACGAGATCCGGGTGAGATAAACGACCGATCCGGAGACTCGAGCTATCGATCGAGGATCGAATGGTGGCGAGGAATGCTCGTCGAAGAGCTTGCAGGAAGGCGTGAAGGATTTTCCGACGGCAAAAAGCTGATACCGGGACGGTCGTATCCAAATCACCACGAGTAGTAGCTGACCTCCTGCAGCTCCAGTCCCCCGGCCGCTACTCCGAGTTTTCCATCGCGGTTCCCGAGCCCGCCCTTGTCTGTACCTGAACGCGTACACGTACGTGTCTTGCGTGAGAATTTCGGCGCACAATAAACGAAAGTTGCATTATATAAATGAACGTAAAACGCGAAGGTAAAAGCAGTTACCGGTCGATAATGTAAAAAAACCGGAAAAGGATTGGTCGATCGGTGCCGTGAAAGGCAACTCCGGACTCAAAACGTTTTTTCTCGTTATGTGTCTCTTCACAACGGTTACATATGCGTACGCCGGGGGGAAGGCCGAGGAACGTTTAGACGAAGTCGACGAGCTCATCGAGAATCACAAAACCGAAGAAGCATACAAACTGCTGACCAGTATCCTCGAGGAGAATCCCGAGTTGTGGGATGAGGCGGAGGAAAGGTTTGAAGCTCTCCGGGAGCGCGAAGATGAGAAAAACGCGCTGCAGGAGGAAATAATCGAGGCGGCGCGCGCAGGCGACAGCGAAACAATGATCGCCAAGCTGCGTGAGCTTCAGGGCACCGAAGCGGATCCC
This sequence comes from uncultured Spirochaetales bacterium, assembly GCA_964387575.1. Lineage (GTDB taxonomy): Bacteria > Spirochaetota > Spirochaetia > ARS1246 > ARS1246 > CAYLZA01. Next base: position 5,332 of record CAYLZA010000074.1, read on the forward strand.
AACTCGGCGTTGAGTGAAACGATTCGCTCAATCGAATTCAACGCACAGGTTATCGAGGACGAAAACAGCATAGAACATCTGATGGAGTTGGCCCGCTCCGAGCTTGGAAAAGGCAATATATCTTCGGCGCTCGATATCTATGAATCGGGCCTGGAGATCGGTGTATCGATATTCACGTCCGGGGATTTCGGTAGCGCCGAGGAGACGGTGCTTTCACACGTCGATACCGTCGAATCGACAATCGAACGTTTCAATGGAGAGCGGGCGGTTTTTCTCGATCTTCTCGATGTCAAAAATCAACTCGCCAAAGCAACGACCCCGACCGATTCCGTATCCGAGCTTTCGAAGACGATCGATGCAATTACAGCTCGATACACGCAAATCGTATCGTATCGAACGACGATTGAAGAAATCAGTACCGTTCTCGACGAGATGCGACCAAAGATCATCGCAAAGGTTGATGACCGAAACGACGTCTACTATCTCGGATACGTAAAGACGTTGCTGGACGGTCGTAAGGCCTACCGTGGGGAGGAGGGTGTTCTCCAAATAATAAGAGACAGCATAGATGGAACGATCGAAACGACGGCGTCTCAAATACGATCTTTATACGAAGAAGCATTGGCCGAAGGATCTGCAGCGTTCAAACGTGAGCATTTCGCCGGCGCCCGCGCGATCTTTGAAGGGATAAAACCCCGCGCCGAGCTTTACACCCGGCTTGCAAACGCACGGAAGTCGGGACCGACCGATGAGCAAAGAAAAACGATGGAAGAGATGAAGCGCGGTGTTACTGCGGCCGAGCGGTACCTCGCACTTCTCCCGGTCATGAACGAGAGCCTTGCGCTGACTGATCCGGACAGCGAAACCGGCCGGTCGGTGCTGGAAAAACGTCGTGAATCGCTTCAGGCATCGATCGAGGATCTCGATGCGGAGCTGGCGGAAGTTCGTCGAAGCGCAAAGACGTTCGCCGGGTCCGGCCGGCGTCCCTCGAACGAAACCGTTTCCGCCGACTACTTCGAAGAGCTCGAGGCGGATATACAAGAAGAACGGGAACGAGTTCGGGCGCTGGACGCGAGTCTTTCGGCTCGAATCGTAGAGATAGAAGCGGCGGATATCCGGGGACGGTTTTACGAATCCGAAACAAATAGCGTTGATGAAGCACGGGGGTACGTGGAAGGACTCGGTGCTCCTGTTGCGGGTCAACCGGTCGCCGATATAGAACGGTATCGGTATCCGGAGAATGCCGCGTTGATACTCACCGAGAGAAGGCGATATGTGTCGGATCTCATTACCGAGCTCAACAGCTTGAAAGAAAAGATCAGCGTAGAACCTTCGTATGTAACTGAATCGGCTTCCGTCGCTCGGGCGATGAATACGGTCGGCGAGTTATCGGATCTACTCTCCGATCATCTGTCGACGGTAACCGAGCTACTTGCCATTGCCGTTGAGATGGTCGATGGTGCACGGGAATATCGAAGTCAGGCGCTCGCAACTGCGGGTACGGGCGAAAAGCTCATGCGGGATGCCGATTTTGCTTTGAGCCGGGACCAGCTCGATTTCGCACAATCAACACTCATCTTCCGTTTCAAAAAGCAGTTGCACGACGCGATCGAGCTCCAGTGGGATGGAGGGTTTTACCGTCGGAGCACATCATGGGTACGGGGTTTTGCGGAGAGAATTGTTGAAGCCCGCGTTGATCGAATAGAGCAAGACGTAGAACGGTATCTATTGCGAGCCGAAGAACAACTCAGGAACGGGGTGGCTGGCGAAAGCCTGGAGTCTTCGCTTTCACATCTAACGTGGGCGGCGGACGCGGCGGCTCGCATTCCTCCGCTGACCGACGAGATGCTACGCTACCGTCCTGAATCGGTATACCCGGATCAGATCGATCGGAGACTCAAAGGCTTGAGCTCGCGTATTCATGAGGGACGATTGATCGTATATCGAGAGGAGGCGTCGAAACTTATCGAAACCGGCCGCTCCTATCTCGAAGATCGCGACGAAAAACTGAACACCGAAGAGTATCGATATATCACCGGGACGCTCGTAGCCGATGTACGGAGCGCGGTTGCCGGTGCCCGAGCGCTCCGCCAGGATCCTGATTTCGGTAATACGATAGAAGATCGCGTCGTACGGCTTACGAGCCGGGCAAAGCAGGCGCATGCCGACTATCTTCGCGATCGGGCGTTGGAGCGTCTCGATGAGGTGCAACGATACTTCGTATCGACGCGCTATGAAATGACTATCGAACGATATCGGAACGCGATTTCTCTTCTCGAGGATGCACGCCGGCAATACGAGTCGGCCGAATCATTTCTCGGTGATGCACGATTTGAAGATTCGGTCGGAAATACGATCGAAACACTCAGATCGAAAATCACCGATGCGCGAGCATCGATGATCCATGCGGAAATACTCGAGGTTACCGAAAATACCCGGGAGTTCTATACCGAGCTCAACAGAAGGATGAGTGAAGCGCAACTCGGCGATGTAGTCGGAGATCTGGAAGTACTTGTTTCGATTGTAAACGAGCAGGCGAAAAAGGATCAGGCCACGACCGCTCTCCCGCCACCGGAGATAGAGAGCATCGATCAGCCTTTGGAGCCTGAACGTGAACGACCGGCCGCCGATCCACCGATTCCGGAAATCGACGGCAATCGATCGAGCGTCGAAGTCTCCGGGCTCAAATCATCCGAACCGACCGAAACAGGTATCGGCGGCTCTCTTGCAGAGCCACCTGCGAGATTCGCCGAAGCCAGTGATTCGTCGGAAACCGTTACCTCGGTCCCCGTCGCTCCCGAGACCGAAGTTCGGTCGGAACCGCTTGTGCTCGATGAAATCGAGCCCCCCGAGGAACCGGCTCCGGGCTCGGTTGCGACCGTGCCTGCCGAACCGGATATCACGCTCGAACCGGCGGAGGCACGTCCGCCTGCGCCGAAACCTGCCGTAGAAACCGTGATGCCCGAAACGACCGTCATCGACCAAACCGTGGACGGGGCGGAAGCCGAAGCAGCAAAGCCCGCCGCTGGAGTTGAAGCCGCCGGCCCAACCGATTCGGCAGGCCCAACCGCCGAGCCTGCGAGGCCTCCCGATTCAAACGGAGTACGGACAGAGCTCGAACCCGAAGCGTACTATATCCAGCTCGGTTCTTTTGCAAACCGCGAAC
>CAYLZA010000075.1:0-8490 GCA_964387575.1 uncultured Spirochaetales bacterium
CGACATTCCGGTTGCCGCGGGGAATAAACGTCGTATCGACGACAAGACCGTGCGGATCGACACGATCGTCGGGGATGTAGACGGTAAAGACGTAATCGTTCTCGATGATGAAATCGCCAACGGTGGTACGATCGTCGAGTTGATCTCCAGATTACGAGAACGGAGTGCTCGTGAAATATCGGTAGTGTGTACGCATGGGATATTTACCGGGTCGGCTATAGAGCGATTGCGAAGTCAATCGGCGATACGTGAGATTATCACCACCGATACCGTTCCGGGACCCGGAGAAAGCGAACTTTCTGATGTTACGGTGCTCTCGGTTGCACCGCTGATAGGGGAGGCGATTAGGCGGATTCACTACGGCGAGTCGGTGAGCGCGTTGTTTACCAGCCCGGAATGGGCGAGTCAGTCCGACGATGAGCAGTAACGGTACCGCAAGATGCAACGCTTTTTCGTCCAGACCGAGATTGTAGTGCTCCTGAGCCGCGTTGAGCATCGTTTCGGCGCAGTTGAAGTTGTGCTTCAACATGTATCCGGAGGCAATCAGATCTCTGTATCCCATGCCGAAGATATACCACAATTTTCGGATCAGTCACATTAAGTCCGCATGGAGTTATGCCGTCCCGCCCATTTTTACAGTCGAGCCCACCACAATCCGCGTGCGTGTTTACACGGGTATAGACTGGCCATATACTATCTGCCAAAACCGTCCCGGAGTTTAAAACTATGGCGAGTGCTCATAACGTAACGATTCGAGGTGCTGCTCTTTACTTCATCCCTATTAAAAACCGCGTTCCTCTCAAGTTCGGAAAAGAAACGGTGTACAGCGTGACCTGTGCGCGTGCTTCCGTAACCGTAGAGAATGCAAACGGCCGAACCCAAACCGGTTGGGGAGAAACCCCGCTCAGCGTAACCTGGGTCTGGCCGAGCTCTCTGCCGTATGAGACCAGGCATGAAGCGCTCAAGTCGTTTTGTGTTGAGCTGGCGTCGCGTTGGGCCGCGTTTGAAACCGAAGGTCATCCGATGGAACTCGGGCAGAAGTTTCAGGAAACCGAGCTACGAAAGCTGCTCGAGGAGTTCAATAAAAAACAGGCCTTTGAGGAACCGATGCCCTGGTTGGCGGCTCTCGTCTGTTTTTCTCCGTTCGATATCGCTCTGCACGATGCGTACGGCAGAGCTCACGGTAAACCGGTGTATGAGCTGTATAACGGTACCTACATGAACGCCGATCTTGCCTCGTATCTCGAACCGGCTGACGGGAGTAGTGTTTCGTTTTCCGGTCTCTATCCGGAGGATTTCTTTGTAAAGGATCCAGATAACTCGCTGCCGGCGTGGCATCTGGTGGGAGGTACCGATCCGGTTGATCGCGAAGAGCTTACCGGGAGTGAGCCGGACGACGGGTATCCCGTTGTGCTCCCCGATTGGATCGATACGGACGGTTTGTTTTGTCTGAAGATCAAACTCCGTGGCAATGATGCCGATTGGGATTATAACCGGATCGTAAAAATCGGTACGCTCGGCATTGAACGGGGAGTTCTCTGGCTGACTGCCGATTTCAACTGTACCGTAAAAGATCCGGTATACGTAACCGATATTCTCGACCGCCTCGTTCTCGAGCATCCACGAATCTACGGGATGATTCTCTATGTCGAGCAACCGTTCCCGTACAACCTCGAGGAAAACCGGATGGATGTTCTCTCGGTTTCGGCGAGAAAACCGCTGTTCATGGATGAAAGTGCGCACGATTGGCACATCGTGCGCCTCGGACGAAGTCTCGGATGGACAGGTGTTGCGCTCAAAACCTGCAAAACGCAGACGGGGGCGCTACTTTCACTCTGCTGGGCGAAGGCGCACGGCATGACGCTGATGGTACAGGATCTGACCAATCCGATGCTTGCGCAGATTCCTCATGTACTTCTGGCCGCTCACGCGGGAACAATCATGGGAGTAGAGACCAATTCTATGCAGTTTTATCCGGAAGCTTCGTCTTTGGAAGCAAAACTGCACCCGGGGATTTATCGACGTCGGGAAGGTAAGGTTGATCTTTCGACGATGTCCGGACCCGGATTTGGTTACCGGGAAAACGAAGTCCGACGAGAGCTTCCGGAACCGGTGTACACATCATAGCAGCAGTGAGCACTTCCGAAGTGTGATTACGCGAGCATTTATCTCCGGCGTCGACTCATTTAATAGTAGTTTTATGATGTTCTTATACCCGATTTTTCGGTATTTCTTCAGTATGTCCGCGATTTCCCGATATGCATCGGGGTGATCCCCGCAGGTAACCGGTTTGATTTGAGCCTGGAAAAAAGAGATCTTTATAGCCATGAGCTTGCACGAAATTGACGCAGATCGTGAACTGAGAGACCGGGTGGCCGAGTTTTTTCAGAAAGAAGTTGACTCCCGATATCAAATGGGCAATCTGCACGAAATTCCCGAAATATCCGAGAAAAAACTGCTCGAGGGTATCGGAGAAAACGACATCGAACGGCTGAAACACTTCTTTAAGCAAGTTTTGTATCCATCCGGCGAAGAACGTCGGAAACGAGACAGGAACATAGAAAGCGTTGCGTCGATTTTTTCCAATTTCACATCGATTCCGATGTCTCTCGGAGACCTGGTGAGTATTGTGTTCCGTTACGGGACAACGCTCCCGTCCGCTGCACGCACGGGTATGCTGGTGATCAAAGGATATCGGCTTTCACTCAGGATCGAAGATTATGTGATCGAAACAATAAAGGACCGATGTCGTGACGAAGACATCCCGATCGACGACCCGATGAATCTCTCGGACCGTCTCATTCGCACCGCGTATGCTCAGGTGCCGAAACACGATACGGACAGGATGATACAACTGCTCAAATCGATCGTCAGGCTCGGCATGCAACGGAAAATCCTCGACGCCACGCGGGATGTGCTCAAAGCTGTCAAACCGACCCGTGACGATGCTGAAGAACAAGCGGGGATCGATTATCTTGTCGGCGTTCTCGACGAAGTTGCCGAAATCGCCTTCTCATATTCGAAGGAAACGATCGAAGCGTTCGTACAGATTGCAAAAATGACGGAAACGCGCTATTTCGAAGCTCTCCGGCGAGATGCCGAAACCGTCGACAAGGGCACGTAAAACCGATCCCCCTCGGCTATTACATAGCTGTATCCCGATTGATGATCATCACTGTCTTTGAATCTTCGAATCAGGGTAGTATCGCCGATGTCCACGACAATCCTGTTTCCGGTTGCTGCAGAGAGCCCCTTAATCTCGAACACGGCGTTGTAGAGGTCTGCGTATGCATACTGATACGTCGGAAATGCGTCTACGTCGCTCCACGGTATTTCGCGTTTTTGTGCCGCCCGGTAACGATCGTTTTCAACATAAATATACCCACCGTGCTCAATCAGTTCCTTCTCCAACACCTCCAGGATGCTATCAAAGCCACGATCCAATTCAACAGTAATGGCATTATTGGTGGTGAGATCCCGTGTGAAATCGGTTACCACCCCGGTTACGTTGCCGTACGATCGACCGGCAAGATTCTTCCCACCATACTCGAGTAACGTCCCCGCCACGAGCGTATGATGTTCGGGAATTCCGTCGCGTACGCGTATGGCCGCATACGCTCCGGCTATACGGATGCCGTCTTCGACAATCAGCACATCATCGGGGAAAAGCGAGGACACGATGTAGTCGACCGAACCGTCGATGAGATCGACACGAACCGCGGCTGCATCGCACGAGCCGCATCCGATTTGCGCATCGGATTTCTCCCATCGCACGCTGAGCCGTGTAATTCGACGTATGCTGCGTGATTCGATATACGGCTCGATAACCGATACGTAGTGACTCTCGAGATCATCTCCCGTCCGCTTCGCCAACAGATATCTGAGCTTTTTCGGATTGCCCGGATAGTTTTGCGCGGGCTTTCCATCGGCGAATGCCGCCTCATGTAGCGACGTCAGCATAGTGAGCCTGAGCCGTACATCGACGGGGTTGTCGAGAACGTTCCAGGTATCCTCGATCTTCCATTCCGCGTAGCAAGGCGATTCAGGCTGTTTCGCTCTTTCAACGGAATCGAGATAGTGAAATCCGCTTCCCTTGTACATCGGTATGGTGGAATCTCCTGCATCGTACAAAATCCCGTACGTAACATCCGGGCCGGCGTAGGTGCCGGTTTTCTGAGGAACGGTTTGCAGACTGGTGTCGGCGATCGCTCCTTCGGCTCCGTGGAAGCTGAAATGGTGTGAGGAGCCGCCTCTGATGCGAAAAAAATCGACAAGATAGAAATTCGATGTGTCGACTTTCATCATTATGATCGAACGACGGTAAAGCGAAGTTGCCGGATACGCGCCCGGAGATTCTATATCGACTACGTTGACAGCTTCACCGGAGTGGAAATAGCGCGGGAATCCACCGTAGATGTGCTCCTGCATCGATTCGTCGACAACGACGGTGTTGTGATTAACGGTATTTTTAAACCATTCGTGGGTTTTACGCGTGAAGTAGTTTTTGTGCTCAGGATTTCCGAGATCGGGCATCAGATCGAGCCCGAATGCATGCAAGCCGAGCGTAAGTGAATCCCGATGACCGTGTCCGAACGTTCGCCCGTAGTAGATCCACGCATCCCACTCGCTTTGTGGGTCCTTCGTATCGGCGCGATCACGCAGGACCGCGAGGCCGTAACCGGATAGATTTATGCTCCGTAACTCAAATTCTCCGTATCCTTTGACGATTTCCAGAGCCTCTTCGTACGGTTTCATCGGATTGTCTGAAAAGATATCGAGATGATCCGGTCCACGTTCGTTTTGATGCAGAAACACCGCCAAACGAGCGAGCTCCCGGCTTCGATAACGGGAAAATCCTTCGAGTGCGTGAAAATCGATTATCGCTCCGACCCGTCCGAACCCGGGATCACCACATTTGCCTGAGTCTGCAATCGATGGGATATAACGCCGCGACATGATGATTCTGCCGTATGGAAAGAACATCTTTCTGAAAACCGGGTGTTCGAAAAGTCGAAATCGATCGCTCACCTCACTTTCTTCCAGCGCATCCGCGAGCTTCAACAGATCTCTAAGCCATATTGAATTATAATTCGGAGCCGCTTCATCGCCCATCCCGTCTCTGTCAACCTTGTTTATCAGAACATTTTCGAGATCACCGCCGGTAACCCGCGGGGTTGCCTCGCGTTTTTCCTTTCCCGGTGCGTAGAGCCATTCGAGCCAACGCTCGGCGGTTTTCTTTTCATTGAGAATGACCGCTGCAAGTCCAAGCGATGCATGATGCATCCCCATATTCCCTCGGATCTGACCCTCCTGTACGTAATCAAACACCTTTCGTACCAGAGCTTCTTCGATATGATCGATAATCTCGCTATACGAGTTCCTTCCACGCGAGCGCGCGATAAACTCGAGTGCATTCGGGCTTTGTTTTTTAACCAGCGCGTCGAATGCGGCATCGTAGCTACTAGAAAGACAGCGAGAAACGCTGCACTCCCATATTCTCCCGAGCGCTTTTCCCCGGTTTGAACCACCGTGGCTGTTGCGATAGCCTGCGTCCCAGGGATACTCCGATAAATCGAGAGCAGGATATACATCGGCGATCCTGTCCAGGAGAACGACCAACGGTTCGGCGTATTTCGCCTCTCCCGTGTAGAGAAACGCGTCGCGGAGCGAGAGGAGCGCCGCGAGGATCAGTCCGTACTATCTGAGCTCGTGCATCGGTATCCCCCACAGAGCCCAGTGATTATAGTATGCTATAAATACCCTCCGTTCCCCGTCGGGGGCGATCCACCCGTAGCCGTCGTCGACGCACCAGTCGTGCGGTTTATCCGGATATCGTGTATTGGCCAACAGCGAACGGTCCGCGTTCGTCGGATCGAAAAAACCGTTATCGTCGAGGCCGCTGATATAATAGCTTTGAAAATCATTCGACGGGAAAGCCGTTTTACAGTCGGGACAGGTTATCGTCCACGGTGCTTCGAGAGGGTCGAATCGATACGGGAACAATCCGTGCCGCTGGACATTTTCCCCGCAGACCGGGCATCCGGCGTTGTCATGTATCCGGCTTGCACGCGGAATGCTTTGCGGCGTAACCGCCGCTCTGAGCGTGGTGAATCCGAGACCCACATATCGATCGGCCCGTGAAACTGCATCGTCTCGGATACTTCGTGCCCACTCATAGTTTCGGATGTTTGCGCGAGCCGCTTTGACACGTTTGTCGGTGAAGTAGGTTCTGCGTTTTTTGGTGCTGTTCATGAAAAGCGAGTGTAGCACACCGGTGGTGCCTGAACGACCCGAGCGCCGCTTCTTGCGATGCCGACTTACGGTTGACATTCACGTAAACCGGGGCACATAGTGCAGGAGCATACATATTAGATACTACATACGGAGGAGCTGGAATGAAAAAAATCGGGATTATCGGATCGGAAAACAGTCATACGATCGCGATCGCAAAGGAAATCAACATAAATAAACGGATCGAGGGTTTTACTATCGAACACGTGTGGGGTGAAACCGACGAACTGGCAAAAAAGGCTTCGGATGAGGGGAAGATACCGAATATCGTCTCCGATCCGGAAGAGATGCTCGGAAAAATCGATGCGGTGATATGTGATCACAGGCACGCGAAGTATCACCTCGATGCGGTCAGACCGTTTGTGGAGCAGAAGGTGCCGACATTCGTCGACAAGCCGTTCTGCTTCGAAAGCAAAAAGGGCGAAGAGTTCCTTGCAATGGCTCGCGAAAAAGGAACACCGATAACGAGCTTCAGTATTTTGAGTCATCAGAAGACGTTTCAAGCTTTTGCTGAAGAGCTGAAAACGATCGGCGATATTAATGCCGGCGCAACTTCCGGTCCCTGTGACCTCAAGAGTCAGTACGGAGGGGTGTTCTTCTACGGAATACATCAGGTCGATATGGCCCTCAATGCATTTGGATACGATGTAAAGAAGGCGTACGTGCTCCGGAGCAACGACAACTACGCCGTCGGTCAACTCATATACGCAAACGGTATGATCGTCACGATGAACTTCGTAAAAGAAGGTGTGAACGGATTTGCAATCAGCGCAGCCGGTTCGGAGGCGTATCTGCATCGCGCAATCGTTCGTGATGAAAGCCCGTATCTGACCGGAATAAAGACATTTACCCGGATGTTCGAAACCGGGGTCGAACCGCTCGACCATGAAACGATTCTCACACCGATCAGAGTGCTCGAAGCGCTCCAGCGTTCTGTAGACAGCGGAACAATCGAAAACGTATGATAATCGATATCCACAGCCACGTGTTTCTCGATCCTCGAATTCCGCCTGCTCCCGGACGTACTCCGTTTCTCTCATCGGAACAGTATATCGAGCTCATGGACGACAAAGGAATCGACAAGGCGGTCATCCTCCCGTTGAATAATCCTGAAGCACCTGTGGAGAAACAAAGTCATGGTGAAGTTCTCGCCATCTGTGAAAAGCATCCGGACCGGTTTATTCCTTTCTGTAACGTGGATCCACGTATAGCCCGTCGTCCGCAGGATGCAAAGCCCGACGATTATCTGTTTATATTCGAGCAACACAAAGCAAACGGCGCAAAGGGAGTCGGAGAGGTGACCGCCCGAGTTCCGTGGGATCATCCTCAGATGCTTTTGTTGCTCGAGGCGTGTGAGAAGATCGAGCTACCGGTTTTATTTCACACAATTACGCCGGATGTTAACAACTACGGCGTGCTCGATTACATCGGGTTACCGCTCTTCGAAAAGGTCGTACAGCGGTTTCCCCGTCTTCAATTCATCGGACACAGCCCCGGATTCTGGAGCGAGATCAGCGGAAACGTATCGGCGGAAGAGAAAAACGGATATGCGAAGACACCGGTTGAGCCTGGTGGAAAGTTGATCGATATGCTCAACACCTACGACAACGTCTGGTGCGATATCTCTGCGGGATCGGGGCTCAACGCGCTTACTCGCGATCCCGAGCACGCGTATCGTTTCATGGATGAGTTCCAGGATAGGATCTGTCTCGGGCTTGATCAGAACAGCATCGAAGGTGAAATGAAGCATCTGGTGTGGCTCTCAGAAACCCGAGAAGCGGGACATATCACCGACGAGGTTTTCGACAAAATAACCTGGCAAAACGCGAACCGGCTGCTCGATTTGGGATTGGCGTAAGCCTGACCACTCATGTGTGGTCAGGCGGAATCGCAAAAACGGCAAACGCGATTTTACTGGAAGTAATCACACGTGGAAGTGCTCATTCACTAAAGCTGAAGCCGCGTCCTTTGGGCGCGGTTTCCGTTTGCGGCTGTGCCTTTCATGGTTTGTCCGGTTCTCCGCGGCTTCAGCAGCACCGTAAGCCCCCAACGGGGGCGCTACCCACAAACCGCCTGCTTTCAGACTGTGTGAAAACTCGCGCGTTCTGGTCTCGTTTTCACCTCGTGTAACCCGTAAGCTGGATCTTGCTCGCCGGCTTCTGCGCTCCTTCCGCCGCCGGCGAGACCACCGGCCGACAC
>CAYLZA010000076.1:0-8460 GCA_964387575.1 uncultured Spirochaetales bacterium
AGACCGAGCCATCTGTCGACCATCGTGATCTCACCGGCATAGAGTGCGCGACAATGATTGACCTCCGCATCCGTCAGATATGAGCACTCATCATATCTAGGTAGAATTACATCTTCCCCTTCATAACCGGGATCATAAAGGTCGGTGTAATACGGCGGAGGATCCCACGGTTCGTGAACATCAAAAGCATGTATATATAGAAAGAAATCGCTTGAATTGTGAGCGTTTTCTTCGAGCCAATCAACCGCGCTTTGAAAAACCCGCGGCGCAAACCATTCACGCTCGTACCTTCGGCCGAAGGTATTCCTCAAATGAGGCACGACGAGCTTCTCGTATTGTCGCGTCTTTTTCGGATCACACGGAGGAGTGATGTTTTCGGGCGCGGTTCGGTAATTGTCACCCTGTTGTCCGCGAATCCACTCGAAACCGGTGAACTCACTGTGATAGTTCGCTCCCGGACGAAAGTACGGATGGCAATCGGTGATGCACATGGTGGTGTATCCCGCTTCTCCGAGAACTCCCTGGAGCGTCGGAACTCCCGCCGGCAACGTGCTCCAGCCGGTGCTGTGGAAGTAGTAGTGTGAGGTCAGAAGATCCTGAACGGTGGGACCGGTCGGAAACGAGCCCTGATAGAAGCGGTCGAATACGAGCGCGTTTTCTGCCAGATTGTCGAGATTGGGTGTGTGTATATGCCAATCCCACGGAGGGCTACCGTAGCAACCGAGATGGTCCCGTCGAAACGTATCGGACAATACGAGAATTATATTCATGATGAGCGTACCCCGTGACGCATGTTTCCAGTTCAGTTTCGGAGTGTATCACGGGGCTACGTTCATCGCGAGGTGCTACGCGTTCGTGTCGGCACGGCGATGAAGAAGCGGCACGATGATACCGAAAACGTCGAGAAAGCTGCGGTCATGAACGCCATCGTCGCATGACCGGAGGGAAAGCTCATGTGAGCATCGATATCGGATATGAGCTCCGCCGGCGTTTCATCATAGCGAGTGTAGGGACGCGCCCGTCCCACTGCTGCTTTAATGAGATCCTTTATGCCGAAAGAGAGTAGGGCCGCCTCGGCATACATCGCTGCGAGCGTGAACATCGGCTTCACCTTGATTTCCTCGCTCACGAGCGGGAGAGTTGCAAGCGTCGCGTAAGCGGTATACCGGCTGGTGGTGTCGAGACGCTCATCAAGATGAAACGGCGGCATAAATCAGAGAAAAGAGAATTGCCGGACTCGGCTTTCGTGAAACGTTCTCTTACTGATCCGAATCCTGTGGAAATTCCTCGGTTTACAGTCGCCGGTTGATCCAATCGCCGATTCGCCTTAATCGGTCGAGATCGGCGTCGGGGGGCACGTTGTCCGACACGCCGAGTATCAATCGTGACCGGCCCGGTGCGAGCTCATGTAGAGAATTCTCGATTGAATCGAGGTACCCGGTGAAGGTCGATTCATCGGTGGAATCGGGCAACAGCATGACCGATGGTATCCCGCCCCAGATAGTTATGTCGTTTCCGAAGCCGCGCCTCTGCTCGAGAAGTGAAAGCTCGGTCATCGGCGCTGCGCAGACCGACTCGACCACGTCGAAGTGGACCGGTCGATAAGAGTCGAAAAGCCCCGAGTTTTCTCCGTCGGTGTGACTCAGGAAAAGCACGCCCGAATCGTGATAACAATCCCGAGCGCGTTCGAGCCACGGGGCAATATCGTTCTCGAAAAACGGCGGCCATGTGAGATCTCGATCGAAATTCGTTCCCCACAACGCTACCTCGGCGCCGCTCGAAGCTGCGGTTTTCATGAGCCGATCGAAAAACGGTGTCACTCTCTCCTCGAACCGTTTCATCTCCTGGTAGCGATCGTAGTACCAGAAGAAGAACTGATCCATGCGCATGAGCTCATGAAGCAGCAGGTGAAACGGAGACGCGGCGATCGAACCGTGTGTCACGGCTACTCCCTGTTCACCAATACGATCGCGAAATGCTCGATACGCTTCCGGTTGCGGATCGAGCTGCAGGTGTTCGAATAGCTCCGCCGCCCGATCAAGGTCTTCCGGCTCTTCGACGGGATACTCGAGCTTGAACGGCTGCGATATTCCTTCGCGTCTCATATCTTTCGAGTAACGTAGTTTGAATGTGAGCTCTCCGAGCGATGTCTCGACCGTGGTTTTCGTCTCTTCCCCGATCACTTCATAGCGAACCGGGAGATCGTCGAGTCGGAATCGATATGGGAAATCCGGATGATTTTCAAATCCCAGACCTCTGAACATGTTGGCGTCTTTGGATCGTGCTTGCGTAAAATCCGCCCGCACCGCGTGACAACCGAATCCGAAGTACTCGGCGATTTCCGCAACGTTTGCGTTGAGTAATTCGGCCGGCAGCGTTCCCCGTTCGCGAAGTGCTATATACCAGAGATCCATCCGCGGCGCCCACGGGATCGTTTCACATTCTTTTCCGTTGAGAGCTCGAAGCATATTCGATCGGCTTGATTGAGGCATACGTTATCGTATTGGGATTTCGTAGCATACGCAATGTGTGAGCTCAAATACGCACCCCTCAATCCTTACAATTCTTGACTGCTTTCGAAAGAGGTCGTATCATTATCAGGGGTTTATATGATGTTAGCTAAAAGATTGATAGCAGGTATTGTTTTGTTTTTTGCCGTTATTTCGATTTCGAGCGCCCAGGAAGAATTGTTCGATTCGTGTCGTAGTATTATCGAGAAAAATGGTTTGACCGCCGAGCGTTGGGACGCGGCGACGCTGAACAAGCTCGGTTACATACTCTACACGAGAGAACAATACGAAGATGCGGCAGAGCTCTTTCGCGGTGCCGTCGCGTTGGACGATGCTTTCGTGCTCCCCCATTACAATCTGGCGTGTATGCTTTCGCTTCAATATGGGCAGGGGAAAGAGATCGAAATGTGGGAGCTTTTTACCGCCTTGAACAAGAGCATACTCATGGATCCGTCGCGAAAAGACAAAATAAAGACTGATTCAGATCTCGATGCGATCAGGCATCTCGAGCGTTTTCAGGAGCTTACGAGACTCGGTGAAATACATGAGAAGATTGCACGGTTCGACAGCGTCAATGCCTTCGAGGGCAGTGTGGCGATGGTGTTCAGGGACGAAGCGGGTGAGCCCGTATGGATACACCACAGTCGAGTCGATTTCAAGGAGCGCGGATTCTACGAAGTCTCGTATTCCGATAATTCGATTTTTCCGATCTATACGCCGAATGTAGACTACATCGGCAAACCGTTCAGACTCCATTTTACGACGAAAATGATCGTAGGGGAATTTTCGGGAGAACCGAATCCTTCGATGGTGTTGCTCGACATAGAACGGGTGAAGTAGGAACAACGATTTCGATACTCGACCGACGTGTTTCTATCCGCCGTCTCTATGGATGTTTCGGGATAGCTCACCGGCTTTGCGAGCATATTCCTTGAATAGATGTATGTACAACGCATAGTCATCGTAGGAAACACCCGGAGGTGTTTGATGATCGCAGCTGATCAGATACCCTCCTTTCGCGGCGGTCGGAAGTAGTCGCTCGAATTCCGCTCTCATCGCGTTTTCACCTTTGTTCATCGTCATCTTGTCGAAATGCCCGATGAATTTCATTGCGGGATACAGCTTTCTCAATCGCGCGATGTCTACGCCGGCCTGTCGTTCGAGTGGAAGAATACCCTGCACGCCGGCTTCCTCGAACCAGGCGGCAGGAACGGTGATATCCCCGTCGGAGTCGACGATGGGAACGATACCGCGACGATCGAGCTCCGGTATGACTCTTTGGTAATAGGGGAGTATAAATTCGTCGAATTGACCTTTGGAAAGCATCGGCCCGTGGTTGTAGCTCATATCCTCGGCGAACGTCATGAAATCCGGCGTACATATCGAGCATATCTTATCGATAACAGCAACGATCCACTCCGATAGATCGCGATTTATACGATGCATGAGATCGGGTTGATCATAAAAGG
The DNA here is from genome assembly GCA_964387575.1 of uncultured Spirochaetales bacterium. Taxonomy (GTDB): domain Bacteria; phylum Spirochaetota; class Spirochaetia; order ARS1246; family ARS1246; genus CAYLZA01. The sequence goes on from CAYLZA010000076.1 coordinate 3,980, forward strand.
CGTAGAGATGTCGCTCGATACCGAGAAGCTTTCTCGGAAACCAGAAGAATCCATCCACGGTGAACCACAAGACGATAGTGCCTCCTTCGTGCTGTTTCGACCATCCGTGCCAATCATCAACGTTCAGCGGATTATCGGGATACAGATACTCCAAAATGCTTTCGTACTCGCTTTCAGATGTGATAATACCCGCCCCGTGCATCGGTGGTTGGGGACACCCCGGGGCAACGGCGAGAGGTCGTCCCTGAACATAGACGTCGAGCCCGAAGTGTCTGCATATGTCGTATCGATCCGTGACCGCGACGGGAAGCCCTTCATCATGCCATCGAGCAATCGTCTTGTCCCACCATACCGCCCACTCGAGAACGGGAAGCCGATCAAACGGCTCGAAATTCATGATCGACTTGAAACGTTTCCGTGTGTTCATCGATTGTCTCATATTCTCCTTGTAGCACATTGTGTTACTGCGCTGCCACAATGCTACGGGCGACATGTTACAGACCTCGAACTGCCGTTTGCAATCGTCCGGCCAGCTTTTTGAGAAGTCCTTCGGACGCCTACTATCGTCCTTTCTTGTACTTCCGTTGAAGCTTCCCTATCTCCTTGTACCGTTTTTCGCGCTCTCGCCTGATTCGATCGTTCTCTCGGGATTTGACATATTCGATCTCCCGTTTGAGCTTGAGATAACTCTGATACCGTTCAGGCGACAAATTGCCGGTTTCGAGCGCATTCTTGACGGCACATCCCGGTTCTGAGTGATGCGCACAGTCGTTGAACTTACATTTATCGGCAAGTGCGGTCACTTCGGCGAACGCATCGTTCAATCCGTCGCTTTCGTTCCATAGCCCGACTTCCCGGAGACCCGGGGTATCGATCAAACAGCCGCCGCTCGGCAGGAGAAAAAGCTCACGGAGCGATGTTGTATGTCTTCCTCGGTCATCGGACGATCTCACTTCTCTCACTTCACGCAGCTTCTCTCGAGCTACCGTGTTGAGGATTGTCGATTTTCCGACGCCGGAGGATCCGACAAGGACGGCAGTTGACCCGGGTGTGAGGAACGATCGAATTTCGTCAATTCCGGTTCCGGTTTCTGCCGAAACGGTATGAATCGATGTTCCCGGTGCAACCGCATCGATTCTCTCGGCATACTCTCCGGGATTTTCCACGAGATCCGCTTTGTTCAGGATAACAACCGGTACGGCACCGCTGTCATAGGCAATGGTAATCAGACGCTCCATTCGGGCAGGGCTGAAGTTGCGGTCGAGTCCCATCACTAGGCACACGTAATCGATATTCGATGCCAGCGCCTGAGATTTTGATTCTCTTCCCGCAGCATGACGCTCTAGCAACGAAAACCTCGGCAAAATAGCCTTGATCGATGCGCCGCAGCCGTCGGGATACGGCTCGAGCGCTACCCAATCCCCGGCGCAGTAATTGAACCCGTCGTCGCTCATCGATCGAGCGAGACGACCCGAAACCGTGCACCAGAGCTCACCCGATCCGGTTCGGGCGAGGACCTTTCCCCTAGTGTGCGCGATTATACGTCCCGGAACCAGCAATTCACCTTCGCTGAATTGAGCTCTGATTTGCTCCATATGAGTTTTGATTTGGTCATTCCAACCGTATTGTTCGAGAGTGCTTCTCTCTATGTTGTGCATTTGTGCTTATTCCCTTGTATTTTGACCGACACCGAAATTTTCGTTTCGGCCGGCATCGACGTGCGTCACAAGGGAAAAGTCGAAGTGTGGAAACCTTAATACTACGAAGGCTTCCGGTAGGTTTTTTAATATTCTACTACAACGCTAAAGCAGGAAAGCTAAAGCTGCGATTTACCCCTGTGACCTGTCCACGATAATTACAATTTTCTGCACGGTCACTTTCACGGTCATCAAATACCTCCGTCGTGTGTTTAATAGAGCAGTATTCTATCGAGCTGACTCGTTTTTGTAAAGCGCAAGAGATGGCGGTGATCGAGGCGGCATGTTGCTCGGTAATCCGTGGAGCACGGTTTGCGGTGCGACTATGAGAAAGGTCGTGCGTTCTTTTCGGGCAAACAGGACCGTTTTTATTTCACTCGTTTCGTTTCTCATCCTCTGGCAGTTGCTCGTAACGGTATTCGGTGTAAAGTCCTACATTATTCCTTCACCGATCGACACATTCGGCCGGTTGTTAGACCCGGCCCAAGCCGCAAATTATCAGTGGCCGAAACATATAGGGGCTACGCTGACCGAAATCCTTATAAGCTTCGGTGCAACCGGGGCCGCCGGGATATTGGTGGCGTTGGTCATAACTTGGTCGAATACGCTCAAAAAAATCATTACACCGGTCCTGACGATATTCAACTCAATACCGAAAATCGCGCTTGCGCCGCTTTTTCTCCTTTGGTTCGGATACGGAATCGTCCCGAACGTGGCGATAGCCATGTTGATCGCGTTTTTCCCGATTGTAATCAATACCGCGACCGGATTGAGCATGGTCGATGAAGAATTGCTCGATCTCGTCCGCTACTTGAACGCGTCAAAGCTGCAGATCTTTGTGAAAATACGAATCCCGAATTCTCTGCCCTACATTTTTTCGGGTTTGAAGATAAGCACCACCCTGTGCGTGGTCGGCGCGATCGTCGGCGAGTTCGTCGCATCGACGAAAGGTCTCGGTTTTCTCATCAAGGATTCCCAGGCACTTATCGACACGCCGACGATGTTTGCCGCATTGATCCTGATTTCGATTCTCGGGTTGAGCCTTTTCGCATTCATATCATTTCTAGAACGAACCGTGATGCCGTGGCAGCATGTTTCGAAGGGTGGTGAGTGATGGCCGCCGTCCAAAGCAATGCAAACTCCCGAAGTTTTGGAACCAGGTCGATCGAAGCTTTACGTAAGCACTATCAAACACCGCTTACATTGATAGCTATTTTCCTGATTTGGCAGTTCGGAGTGATGGCGTTCAAGGCGCCCGAATACATCCTCCCGACCCCTGCGTCCGCGCTCGGCCATTTGTTTTTCGAACAACCTGACGCGAATTACAATTGGATGTTTCATATCACGACTAAACTCTATGAAGTGGTAATCAGTTTTGTCGTAACAGGCGTGGTTGGAATCATTATCGCCATATTCATATCGTGGTCAAAATCGATATACGATACGATCATGCCTTTATTTATTTTCGTTAATTCGCTGCCGATAATTGCGATAGCACCTATTATATTGCTTTGGTTCGGCTACGGTCTGTTTACCAATACATTTATTGCATTTCTTATTTCGTTTTTCCCGGTAGTGATCAATACATCCCGTGGCCTGACCGAAGTGGACGAGGAGTTGCTTGATCTCGTGCGATACCTGAACGGTACGAAGTTTCAGATATTCATAAAGATACGATTTCCGAATTCACTGCCGTATATTTTTTCGGGATTGAAGATATCTTCCACCATGTGTGTCGTAGGCGCGATTGTCGGTGAGTTTATTGCGTCCGATCGCGGTCTCGGGTATATCATCATCAATTCTCAATATGCGATGGATACCCCACCGATATTCGCTTCACTTATTTTGGTATCTGTTATTGGAGTCAGCTTGTTCTTGATCGTATCGCTTGCACAGCGATATCTGATGCCGTGGCATCAGCCTGAACAGCTGTAAATACAAACGTTTTATTAAGGAGGAACGCATGAAACGTTTCGTGCTATTCGTCGCTATTTTCGCTATTGCGGTGGTCGGCCTCACGGCCGAAGGTGCTCAGGAGAAGAGCATGCAGAAGATGGATTTCCAGCTGAACTGGAAGATCACTGCAGACCACGCACCTTATTACGTGGCCAAAGAGAAGGGCTGGTATGAAGAGCAGGGCCTCGATGTAAATATCATCATCGGTCAGGGCTCGGGTTATACGGTCCAGGCACTCGACTCGGGAAAAGCCCCGTTGGGAATTGCAGATGCACCGGTTGCCGTCGCCGGCCGCGCCAGAGGTGCTGAGGTCAAGATCGTAGGTATCATATTCGACAAGCACCCGAACAACATGTTTTTCTGGAAGGATTCGGGGATAGAGGAGCCGCAGGATATCGTGGGTAAAACGGTAGCCGTTCCCGCCTCGGATGGTCACAAGGTCATGTGGCCCGCATTTGCAAAGCAGATCGGTGTAGATCCGGATTCGGTGGAGTTCGTCAACATCGAGCCGGCCGCGAAAGTTGCCGCTCTGGCCAATCGCAAGGCAGATGTGGTATTCGAGCTCTATACGGGGAAGCCGATGATGGAGGAGGCTATTCCTCCGGATCAGCTCGGTAACATCCTCTGGTCGGATTACGGATTCGATATCTATGCGCATTCGATTGTAGCTACCGATAAAATCATCAACGATGATCCGGAGATGGTGCAAAAATTCCTCGACGCCTCATACCGGGCATGGGAATGGACGCTGCAAAATCGTGAAGAGGCTATTGAAATCCTCGCCGACTATCATCCGATAAACTGGGACGTTTATCTCGAAAACCTGAA
>CAYLZA010000077.1:0-8438 GCA_964387575.1 uncultured Spirochaetales bacterium
CATAGCCATGCTACTGCCGCCGAAAAAAAGAGAAAGGAGAAGATAATATGGCTGAAATGAGTACCGACCAGATACTCGAAGCAATCTCGAACATGACCGTGTTGGAGGTTTCCGAGCTGGTCAAGGCAATGGAAGAGAAATTCGGTGTTACGGCGGCGGCTCCGGTTGCGGCAGCCGCTGCACCCGCGGCTGCGGAAGGTGGCGAAGCCGCCGAAGAGCAAACTGAGTTCGACGTCATCCTCAAGGGATTTGCCGACGGAAAGAAGATTCCGGTCATCAAGGAAGTCCGAGCTATTACCGGCCTCGGGCTGAAAGAGGCGAAGGAACTGGTCGAAACCGGTGACAAAACCCTCAAGGAAGGCATCTCAAAGGATGAAGCGAGCTCGATGAAGGAGAAGCTCGAAGCCGCAGGTGCGACAGTAGAGGTGAAGTAGCGGATTTTGCTTCGGCATCTTGGAAAAACGAAGGATTGCGTGACATTTACGACTTGTCACTCTGTTTCCACTACATACTACACTCAACAAACCACCGGAACGTGGGTTCCGGTGGTTTGTTGTGATTACGAAAACTACGCCTTTAGGGGGTAAACATGACCAACGGTGCTAAACTCAACCGTTCTTATATCGGGAAAGAATATGACGAGGTGATGGAGCTGCCGGACCTGGTGGACATACAGCTCTCTTCGTACGAGCGTTTCTTGCAGCGCGAATGGCTTTTGACTGGCGAACCTCCCCGGTTGCAGGGTCTTGAAGAGGTGTTCCAATCAATATTTCCCGTGGAAAGCCCTAACGGTGACATGATACTCGAGTACAGCCACTACATGCTCGACAACGATAATATCAAGTTCGACGAAGCGCAGTGTAAGCAAAAGGGGCTCACCTACGCGGTTCCGATAAAAGCTCGAATCAACCTGATTTTTCAGGAAACCGGTGAAATCCGACAGAAAGATATCTATTTCGGCGATGTTCCTCTGATGAGCGAGCGTGGGACGTTCATTATTAACGGCGCCGAGCGCGTTGTCGTCAGTCAGATCCACCGCTCGCCCGGAGTAATATTTTCTCACGATAAGGGAGTGTATTCGTCGCGCATCATCCCGTACCGTGGCTCGTGGCTCGAATTCGAGATTGATCAGAAGAAAGAGCTGATTTATGCGAAGATCGACCGGAAGAAGCGAATTCTTGGTACGCTCTTCTTGCGGGCAATCGGTTTTGATACGCGTGAAAAGCTTATCGATCTCTTCTACAAGATAAAATCGGTATCGTTTTCCGACGTGCGTGAAGAGAAGGAAGCGATCGTCGGTGAAGTGCTTGCACGTGCGGTGTTTCTCGAGGAAGGAGAGGAGAGCAAAAAACTCTATCCCGCCGGTGCTAAGCTTCACCCGCATGATGTAGATGAGTTGCTTCATTCGGGAATAAACGAAGTAGAAGTCATCGATTTCGATCATCCCGAATCGCTCCATTCACCGATCATTCTCAACTGTTTTGAGCGGGAAGAAGTAAAGTTTACCCGTGACGATCCCTCGGTTGACGAGCCCGGACACGAGGATGCGTTGTCTGCGGTCTATTCGGTGTTGATGCCGGGAGAGCCGATCACGCTCGAAAGCGCGGAGAAAGACCTTACGACGATGTTTTTCTCCTCCCGACGCTACGATCTCGGGAAAGTCGGACGGTATAAGCTCAACAAGAAGTTCGATTACGATCCCCCGATCGAGGATCAGACCCTTACACCCGAAGACCTGGTAAACACGATGGTCTACCTCATCAAGGTCTATATCGGTGAATCTAATGTGGACGACATCGATCACCTCGGTAACCGTCGTATCCGCTCGGTCGGCGAGCTCATGTCCAATCAACTCAAAACCGCCTTTTCTCGGATGGAACGGATAGCAAAGGAACGGATGTCGCTCAAGGAGACCGAAACGGTCAAACCGCAGGATCTGATCTCGATTAAACCGATCGTCGCGGCAATAAAGGAGTTTTTCGGTTCGAGCCAGCTGTCACAATTCATGGATCAGGTAAATCCGCTTTCGGAGCTTACCCATAAGCGGCGGCTCAATGCGCTCGGTCCCGGAGGTCTTTCGCGGGATCGTGCAGGATTCGAAGTACGCGACGTGCATTATACCCATTACGGGAGGATGTGCCCGATCGAGACCCCTGAAGGACCGAATATCGGGCTTATCGTATCGCTTGCCAATTATACACGGGTCAACGAATACGGATTTCTCGAATCGCCGTACCGCAAAGTGAAGGAATCGAAGGCTACCGATGAGATCGAATATCTCTCGGCAATGGACGAAGAGAAGTATTTCATCGCACAGGCAAACGCATCCATCGATAAAAACGGGAAGTTTACCGATCCGCTCGTCTCCGTTCGCAAGAGTGGTGATTATACGACCCAAAATCCGGAGGATATTCAATATATGGATGTCTCTCCGAAACAGGTAATTTCGGTATCCACATCACTTATACCGTTTCTCGAGCACGACGACGCAAACCGCGCGCTTATGGGCTCGAACATGCAGCGGCAAGCGGTTCCGCTCGTATTCCCGGAGCCTCCGATCGTCGGAACCGGTATGGAGAGCAAGACCGCGTATGACTCCGGGGTGCTTTCAAAGGCGCGTCGGGCGGGTACGGTCGACTATGTCGACTCGATGAAAGTCGTAATCAGACCGGATGAGGCTAAGGACGATCACGATCTCGATACATACACGTTGGCCAAGTATCAACGGACGAATCAGGACACCTGTTTCAATCAGCGACCGCTCGTTGAATATGATCAACATATAGAGACCGGTGAGGCGATTGCCGATGGTTCGGCAACCGCAAAAGGAGAGCTCGCACTCGGTTCGAACATACTCGTTGGATTCGTTCCGTGGAACGGGTACAACTTCGAAGATGCCATTCTGATTTCCGAACGATTGGTAAAGGACGATGTGTACACATCGATCCATATCAAGGAGTTCAACACCGAGGTCCGGGAGACCAAGCTCGGTCCGGAAAAAATCACCCGTGATATCCCCAACACGAACGAAAAAGCCACCGAACAACTTGATGAAGAGGGAATCATCCGAACCGGAGCAAAGGTGAAATCCGGGTATATCCTCGTCGGAAAGGTCACGCCGAAGTCGGAAACCGAAACGACACCGGAGTTCAAGCTTTTGAACTCGATTTTCGGAGAGAAGGCAAAAGAGGTACGCGATACATCGTTGAAGGTTCCGCACGGAGTCGAGGGAACGGTTATCGATATACAACGGTTGAAGCGATCGGAAGGTGACGATCTATCTCCCGGTGTCGACGAGGTCGTAAAAGTCCTCGTCGCGACAAAACGGAAGCTTCGTGAGGGAGACAAGATGGCGGGCCGCCACGGTAACAAGGGCGTTATCGCCAAGATCCTTCCCGAAGAAGACATGCCGTTTCTCGATGACGGCACCCCGCTCGATATTTGTCTCAACCCGCTCGGTGTACCGTCACGAATGAACCTCGGACAGATACTCGAAACGCAGCTCGGTTGGGCGGGGCATATACTCAACGAATACTACGCCACGCCGGTTTTCCAGAGCGCCACCGACGAGCAGATCGAGGAACGGTTGAGCAAGGCCGGGTTGCCGAAGAGCTCGAAGACGACGCTCTACGACGGGCAATCGGGATTGCCGTTCGAGAACGAAGTTCTCGTCGGCTACGTGTATATGCTCAAGCTCCATCATCTCGTCGACGACAAGATGCACGCCCGGTCGACCGGACCCTATTCTCTGGTAACGCAGCAGCCGCTCGGAGGCAAAGCTCAATTCGGCGGTCAACGGCTCGGCGAAATGGAGGTATGGGCGCTCGAGGCGTATGGCGCCGCGAATACCCTGCAGGAGCTTCTTACAATCAAATCGGACGATATGTCGGGGCGGGCAAAGATCTACGAAAGTATCGTAAAAGGAGAACCCTCCTCGACCGCAGGAGTACCGGAATCATTCAACGTGCTCGTTCAGGAGCTGCGCGGATTGGCTCTCGATATCTCCGTCTGGGATTCCCGCGGGAAACGGGTGCCGCTGACCGAGCGGGATGCGGAGCTCATTAACCGGCAGGGAAGCCAGTTCTAATCACGATTCGGAGGAATGCATGACTGAAATTCAGGATTTCGACAACATAATGATAAAACTCGCCTCACCGGAACAGATCCGGGCGTGGTCGTACGGCGAGGTTAAGAAACCGGAAACCATCAATTACCGAACGCTGCGTCCCGAAAAAGACGGATTGTTCTGTGAACGAATCTTCGGCACTACCAAAGAGTGGGAGTGTTACTGTGGAAAGTTCAAGTCGATCCGTTACAAGGGCGTAATATGTGACAGATGTGGTGTTGAGGTTACGCACTTCAAAGTTCGACGTGAACGTATGGGGCACATCGAGCTTGCGTCTCCGGTATCGCATATCTGGTACTATCGTTCGGTGCCCTCGCGGATGGGGCTCGTGCTCGATCTGTCGATCGGAGCGCTTAGATCGATACTCTACTATGAGAAGTACGTCGTAATCGATCCGGGTGATACGGACCTGAAAAAGATGCAGCTTTTGAGCGAGGAAGAGTTCCTCGAAGTTCGCGAACGGTTCGGTATGGGGTTTTCCGCGGGAATCGGCGCCGAGGCGGTGCGGACGCTGCTCGAAGAGCTCGATCTCGATACGCTTTCCTCCTCGCTCAGACAGAAGATGGTGGAGAAAGGGAAAAAGGTCGATAAGCGTCTTCTCAAACGTATCGAAATCGTCGAAAACTTCCGCGATTCCGGTAACCGACCGGAATCGATGATTCTCGATGTAATACCGGTCATTCCACCTGAGCTCAGACCGATGGTGCAACTCGATGGGGGACGTTTCGCCACGTCGGATCTCAACGATCTGTATCGTCGCGTTATCAACCGAAACAACAGGCTTAAACGGCTCATGTCGCTCAACGCCCCGGATATCATTATTCGTAACGAAAAACGGATGCTGCAGGAGGCGGTGGACGCGCTTTTCGACAACTCAAAGAAAAAACGTGTCGTGAAAGGCGCCTCGAATCGTCCGCTCAAATCGCTGTCGGATATGCTGAAAGGAAAGCAGGGACGGTTCAGGCAGAATCTGCTTGGTAAGCGCGTGGACTATTCGGGCCGTTCGGTTATCGTGGTAGGCCCCGAGCTCGAGCTTCACCAGTGCGGGCTTCCGACAAAGATGGCGTTGGAGCTCTACAAGCCGTTTATCATGAAGAAGCTTGTCGAGAAGGACGTAGTCTACAATATCAAGAAGGCGAAAACACTCGTAGAACAGGAGACGCCGGAAGTATTTGCGGTGCTCGATGAGGTGGTAAAGGAACATCCGGTCCTTCTCAACCGTGCACCGACGCTTCACCGACTCGGCATACAGGCGTTTGAACCGGTGCTCGTCGAGGGGAAGGCGATCAAGTTGCATCCGCTCGTTTGTCACGCATATAATGCCGACTTCGACGGGGATCAGATGGCGGTGCATGTGCCGCTGACGCAGGCGGCTCAAATCGAATGCTGGACCCTGATGTTGTCGTCGAACAATCTTCTCAACCCGGCCGACGGAAGCCCAATTGTGTTTCCGTCGCAGGATATGGTTCTCGGGATTTACTATCTCACCATGGAGAAGAAGGGAGAGCCCGGAGAAGGCAAGTACTTTTCGAGCGTGGACGAAGTGCTGATGGCGCGGGAAGCCGGCGCGGTCGGGTATAACTCCGTCTGCAAAGTTGAAACAAAGGACGGATTGCTCGAAACCACACCCGGTCGAATTATTCTGAACGAAGCACTTCCCGATGAAGTAGAGTTCATCAATCATCCAATGGGTGACAACGAGCTCAGGCGAATGGTGGCGGAGTGCTATAAGGAATACGGTCCATACACGACCGTACAGGTTCTCGATGGGATAAAAAATATCGGTTTCCGCTATGCAACGTTGTTCGGGGCGACGATCGGGATGGATGATATCGTAGTTCCGGAAGAGAAGCAGGAGATGGTCAATGAGGCTAATGAGGAAGTCGTAAAAATCCAGAACCAGTACCTCCAGGGACACATAACCCAGGAAGAACGATACAACCGTGTCGTAGAGGTATGGAGTAAAACCAACGAAGATCTGACCAACGGTGTTATGCAGTCGTTGAAGCGCGATCGCGAAGGCTTCAACCCGGTCTATATGATGGCCACATCGAACGCCCGTGGTAGCAGAACCCAGATCAGACAGCTGGCCGGAATGCGCGGACTCATGGCAAAACCTTCGGGTGAGATCATCGAGCTACCGATCCGTTCAAACTTCAAGGAAGGGCTCTCCATCATCGAGTTCTTTATCTCCACCAACGGTGCACGAAAGGGGCTTGCCGATACGGCGCTCAAGACCGCCGACGCCGGGTATCTCACGCGTCGTCTCGTAGATATCGCTCAGGACGTCGTGGTCAACGAACAGGACTGCGGCACGATTAACGGAATCGAGATAGAAGCGTTGAAGGACGGAGAGGAAATCGTAGAGTCCCTGCGAGACCGTATCGCCGGGCGATTCACGCTCGAACGCGTCAAACATCCGATAACCGGCGAAGTCATCATTGATGTAAACGAAGAGCTTACCGATGAGCTCGCTCATTATATCGAGGAAGTTGGCATTGAAAGGGTGCGTATCAGGACGGTGCTCACATGTGAGGCAAAACACGGCGTCTGCCGAAAATGCTACGGAAGAAACCTCGCTACGAATCGCACGGTGGAAATAGGGGAGTCGGTCGGTATTATCGCGGCTCAATCGATCGGCCAACCGGGAACGCAGCTTACGATGCGTACGTTCCATATAGGGGGTACCGCCACAAAGGTAAGTGAGGAAAATCAGATCTATCTGAATTATCGTGTGCTCGTAAAAAATGTCGTCGGTTCAACGGTTACGCTCGACGGAGGAAACGAGCTCTACACGCGGAAAGGGTATATACTCGTCAGCCGTGTGCTTGATCAGGTTAAGATCAAGAAAAACGACAAAGTACTCGTCGAAGACGGAGAAAAAGTCGTTGCCGAGCAACCGATCGTCAAACGGGGAAAGAAAAATATCAAAGCCTCCGGAATTGCCTACGTGCAAATCAAGGAAGATGAGATGCTGCTGATAACCCAGGAGCAACGAATCGATGTACGAGCCGGTTCGGAAATGCAGGTAAAGGAAGGCGACGTGGTGGAACCGGAAGGTGCTATTGCAAGATTCGATCCGTTCTCCGAACCGATAATCGCAGAGGTCGGCGGAAAGGTCCGATTTCTCGATATCGTGCTCGGAACCACATTGAAGGAAGAGATCAACGAAGATACCGGAAATGTAGTAAAGAAGATCACCGAGTTCAGTCTCGAGAGTCTACAGCCACGGATCGTCGTCGAAGATGAGGAGGGCAACGAGCTTGCCTCCTATCATCTTCCGGGGTCGGCATATCTCAACGTGGATGACGGCGACACGATAAAACCGGGACGAACGCTTGCAAAGATACTCAAGGAGAGCGTGAAAACACGCGATATTACCGGTGGTCTACCGAGGGTCGGTGAGCTTTTCGAAGCTCGCAGACCGAAGAGTCCCGCAGTGCTCTCGAAGATAAGCGGTATCGTCTATTTCAAAGGGATAACGAAAGGCAAGCGGACCCTGGTTGTCGAGGACAGCTACGGTGCAAAATACAAGCATCAGGTTCCCATGGGTAAACATCTGCTTGTTCGTGAAGAGGACTACGTGGATGCAGGAGAGCCGCTCTGTGACGGCGCGACCGATCCGCACGATATCCTCAACATTCTCGGTGAAAACGCGCTTCAGTCGTTCCTGGTAAACGAAATCCAGGAGGTTTATCGTCTGCAGGGTGTAAGTATCAACGACAAGCATATCGGTGTCATTATCCGACAGATGATGCGAAAAGTGGAAATCGAGCAGGTCGGCGATACCAACTTCATCTTCGGGCAGCAGGTAGATAAGTACAAGTTTCACGGAGAGAACGCAAAGGTTGTTCGTGAAGGCGGGCAGCCGGCGGTTGCAAAGCCGCTACTTCTCGGTATCACCCGCGCATCGCTCAATATCGATTCGTTTTTCTCGGCCGCATCGTTTCAGGAGACCACCAAGGTGCTTACAAACGCTGCAATCGCCGGAAGCAACGACAGCCTGCGCGGGCTGAAGGAAAACGTAATTATCGGACAACTGATTCCCGCAGGTACGGGTATGAAATTGTACCGAAACGTAAAGCTTTTCGACGACCGTTCCGAGGACCTCGATGCCTACGTTCAGGACATTATCGAGCAACGGAAACTCGAGGAGCAGCAGAGCGGCGAAGAGGAGCAAAGTGAAGAGGGAGCTCAGGCGGAGGTGGCATCCGCGGAAGAGGACTCCCGGTAGGTTAGAAGTAGCATCCGCTACTTGACATGGACGCGAGAGCTTGGTAGATTCCATAGCTCACGTTAGGAAAGGCAACAA
>CAYLZA010000078.1:0-8314 GCA_964387575.1 uncultured Spirochaetales bacterium
GAACACTGATCGCCGGCGCCGTTTCTTGCGATACCGCCCGGTTTGATGGAAAATCATGATACATATACCCATTCCTACCGGGCGGATCGCCGGGAAATGGCGTCGAGCCGGTTATGGATGCCAAGGAATTCAAAATCTGATTACAGATTTTGAATTCCTGTTTCACCTCATCCACGGCGTACTCGCGTCCCATCGACGAAGTATTGAATCGAGACGTGACGCTTCGGCCGCTGAGGCGTCACCGAGCTCGTCCCGACCGGCCAGGTTCTCGAGTTGATACGGATCGGCGGTCACATCGTAAAATTGCGACGGAGCTTTTGCAAACGCGCGGTCTTCCCCGCTATACGGAACAAAATACATATGGCTCGGTGATCGTACCGCCGCTCCGTGACCGGTTTCTATTATCGCCGACGTCTCGGTTGCTGAGTTTGTGTCATTCCCCACCGTCGTCAGATCCGCCATGTCCCGTCCGTGGAAATGCTCCGGAATCTCTGCGCCGATCAACGAAAGAATCGTCGGTGCCACATCGACTATCGATGTGACGTGAGAGTCTATTACTCCCGGTTGCCGGGCTTCCGACCCCGGCAGCTGCATGATGAGCGGAATCCGGATAGATTCTTCGTTCGGCGTTCCCTTCTGTACGAGCCCGTGGCTTCCGAGATTATCTCCGTGATCAGAGGTGAATACGACTATTGTGTCTTCGGCCAATCCGGTCTCCTGTAAAACGTCCAGCATGCGACCGACTGTTTCGTCCATCCACGTGGTTATTCCGCAGTATTCAGCAATGACGTGCCGAATCGAATAGCTTTCGGGTAACGTTTCGGCGTACGGCAGATGAAGATTGTAGTATTTATAGTCGTGACGGTAGATTTTGAAATAATGATCCTGGTTTTCGATCCGTCTTTCCGAATCTACATTTGCTCGTATCGGAACTTCATCGGAAGAGTACATAGTCCGATATCGTTCTGGAGCATCGGCTATCGGACAGTGAGGGATCGAAATGTTGTAGTAGAGAAAAAAGGGCGCCCCTTCGGCTTGCCCTTTCAGAAAGGCTTCCACTTTCTCCGCCTCGAAATTTACACTGTACCCCGGTGCACAGAACTCGGGACCGCCGTTTCTGGTGTAGCACTGAGCCGTGTGTGTATGGTGAACCCGGGGTATCAGATACTCGTCGAATCCCACGTCGTGCGGCCACGAATGAACATGCCATTTCCCGATAACGGTTGTCGCATAGCCCGCGTCGCGAAGTATTTCGGGGAGAGTCGTCGAAGGAAGATGAGGCCTTCCATGATACGGATATTCGGGCAGATTGACCTCGCCGGGGTTCCCAGGTAGTGAAACATTTCCAACTCCACCCGTACATGTACGGTTGTATTGACCCGAGAGGAGTACCGATCGCGAAGCCATACAGACGGGATAATTCGTCACGGCGGTTTCGAATCGGATACCTTCGGCGGCGAGACGATCGAGATTGGGGGTTCGGATTATTTTATTACCGTAGCATCCGAGCTCGAACGCCCTCAGCTGGTCGCACGTGCAGATGATGATATTGGGGAGTTTTTTCATGATACCTCCGGCGAGAATCTCCGAGATCTTATAATCGCTTACATGCTATGCGAATGACGAGAGAAACACCGATGGCCGCTAGAACAATCCATGTCACCACGATAATAGCCGCCGCATACCTGCCCGGGGTCTTTCCATTGTCGATTGCCGAGGAGGCTCGTTTTCTTGCGTCCGCCATCACAGGCGGAGGAATTATCCGTATTGCCAGCGCGATTCCTGCGGGGATAAGTATCAAATCATCCAGATATCCAATAACTGGGATAAAATCGGGGATCAGGTCTATTGGGCTGAGTGCGTACGCCACAACCAGCCCCGCAAAGACCTTGGCGTAGAAGGGAACCCGCGGATCCCGATAGGCCAGATAGAGCGCATACGTTTGCGATCGTAATTTCCGCGCCTTTGAGTGAAGGACTCTTAGTGCTCGATTCATCGATTTTTCTTCGCTTATGCCATTCTGCACGTATTCGTAAGGCGCCATTCGATTTCGGATGACCGAATCACACCTTCTCGTAATACTCACCCGTGGCCGGACCCGCCATCAGCTCCTTTGCTTTCTCGAGAGCATCTGGCGGTATCGCCTGGACCGACTCTTTGTGCGACTCTACGCTTTTCCACACCTCTATTACCACGATCGTCTCCGGACTATCCATATTCCTGAGCACACGGCATGAGACACAACCGTTCGATGATTCGATAAACGGAACGAACGATTTGATGTGCTGAAGGAGCTCGTCGCCTTTTTCTTTTTGTGCCTTGAAGGTATTGATACGAACGATACTCATATCAGCCTACCGTTTCCACGATTTTCCCTTCAGCGTCCAGCATCGATATCGCCTTCGACGGGCAGATATCTATACAGCTCGAGCACGCGGTACATCGCTCTTCGACGACATGCGCGATTCCGTCCCCGTTCGCTTCGAGCGCATTGCAGTGCCCGAGCTTGAGACACTTTCCGCACGCCGTGCATTTGTCGGAATCCACCCAGGCCACTCCCTCGTGCACGGTCAACCCGGTTGCAGGAGCGAGGTTTTGCATGTATGTATCACGAATCCCCCGGAGCGAGGAGCACTCCATATCCTGGAGGTACGATTTGAGATCGTCGAGAAGCGCGGGAAGCCAGTCGAAACCGCGGACCATCGTTTCGGTACACACCCACAGCAGATCGGCGCCACACATGATATGTTGAACCGCGCTTTTCATGCCCGAGATTCCGCCGGATGCAAAGACTCGCGCGTTCAGGCCGACACCGCGCCGGACATCAATCGTATCTCTGAGCGCAAGCGGAAGAATCCACGGTCCCGACAAACATCCCATCGTGTTTTCCGAGAGCAATCGATACACGCTTTTCTTTCCATTGTAGATGTCGAAATCCGGGATGCCGAGCCGGTTTGCCGTGCTCCCGGTAGCGGACGCTCCGGCGGCTATCGCTGCGGCCGCCACTTCACCGATTTTCCCTCCTGCTGGAGTGAGTTTTGCGATTACCGGTACCGTACATCGGTCAACTACGGCCTTAACGGCAGCCTCCGTAGCCGCGCAACTCTGTCCCATGCTCGCGCCGGTTGAGTGCTCGATCGTCCCGCCGGTGGATGAGACATTGAACGACATATTCGGGCAGCAGAGATTGAGCTCGATTGCATCGGCGCCGGCGTTCTCGAAATCCGCCGCCAGTTGCCCCCATCCTTCGATGTCCGGACCGTCATAGGTGATGTTCGGAAACACCAGCATCGAGCTCAGCGATTTCTTTGCGGACTCCACCAGCTTCAACGCCTCGTCTGCCACGAGCCGTTTTTCCGCGGAGAAAATATTGTACTTCTGTCTCCGGTACCAGCGATATCGGGGAGAGAAGTTCATGTAAGGCGTCGGACGAATCGCGAGCTTGAGGGAAGCCGCAGCCCACCCGTTTGCTTCCGCTTCCTTCAGTTGCTCGACCGATTTTGCGGTGGGACCTGAGCCTACGACGAACGGGTTTTTGAGCTCGAGATTTCCGAGCTTTATCGACAAATCAATATTTGACATGGGTACTCCTTATAGTAGAGAAATCTTCGACATGTATGCAATGGACGTTTTTAAAATTACGTGCGATTCCTATTGGATTCCGAGATACGCTTTTTTGACGACCGGATCCGTGCTCATGTCTTCTCCTTTACCCTCGGCAATGACCCGCCCCGTCTCGAGAACATAGGCGTAATCGGCAAGCGAGAGTGCCTTGCTTGCGTTTTGTTCTACGAGGAGAATAGTAAGACCGTCGTCGTTCAGCTTTTTTATGAGCTTGAAAATATCGAGGACCAACATCGGTGCAAGACCGAGCGACGGCTCATCGAGGAGGAGAACTTTGGGCTCGGCCATAAGCGCTCGGGCGATAGCGAGCATCTGCTGTTGTCCGCCCGACAAGGTGCCGCCCATCTGATTTTTACGTTCTCCCAATATAGGAAAAAGCTCGTAGGCATAATCGAGATTCTTCTGGATTCTTTTTTTGTCGCGAATAATGTAAGCACCGAGAATCAGATTTTCAACGACCGTTATCGAAGGGAAAATACGTCGTCCCTCGGGAACCTGGACGATTCCGCGCTTTACGATTCGCTTCGGCAATCTACTGAGCGGTTTTCCATCTATCGAAATAGTACCTTCTGAAATCGGTACCATTCCGCTTATTGCATTTATCGTCGTCGACTTTCCCGCGCCGTTTGCGCCAACTATACACGCGATTTTCCCGTCCGGTATTTGTATGCTTACCGACCGAAGCGCGGTGATTTCTCCATATTTAACGCTGATATTATCCAGGTTGATCATCAGCCTTCATCTCCGAGGTAGGCTTGCAACACCTTAGGATTTTTGCGAACTTCATCCGGACTACCGGCTGCAATCTTTTTGCCGAAATCGACGACATGAATCGTCCGGCATAACTGCATCACGACCTCCATGTGGTGCTCGACGAGCAGAATGGAAAGACTACGTTCGCGTTGAATCCGACTGATTGTTTCGATCAGTCCTTCTACTTCCGCAGGATTCAATCCGGCGGCGGGCTCGTCGAGCAGCAGGAGCTCCGGGCTCGACATCAACGCGCGGGCAAGCTCCAGGCGACGGCGTAGTCCGTAGGAAAGCGAATTCGGATTCATCTCCGCGTATTTTTCCAGCTCGAAGTATCGCAACGATTCCCGCGCAAGCTCTTCGATCCTCCTCTCCTCCGAACGTACACGTCCGAGGCGGGTCGCCTCTTCCCAAATTGTGTAGCGAGTAACATGTCCGCACCCGGCTTTCAGATTATCTATGTTTGAAAGATCATTAAATAATCGAATATTTTGGAAGGTCCGCGCTATACCGAGACGTGTTCGGGCATGAGCCGCGGTTCCGGTTATATCGTTTCCTTTGAAACTCACTTCGCCGGCATCGATGCCTTGCAAACCAGATATGAGATTGAAGATCGTCGTTTTGCCGGCGCCGTTCGGTCCGATAATCGCGTTAATTTCGTTCTGCCGCTGTTCGAGTGAAAAATCGACAACCGCATGTACACCGCCGAAGCTTTTCGAAAGCGATTTGACTTCAAGAAGTGCCACGTTTCACCTCTATAGCCTTCACCGTTACGTGC
Source organism: uncultured Spirochaetales bacterium (assembly GCA_964387575.1). GTDB lineage: Bacteria > Spirochaetota > Spirochaetia > ARS1246 > ARS1246 > CAYLZA01. The sequence goes on from CAYLZA010000078.1 coordinate 5,153, forward strand.
TCCTTTTTTTGCGAATATTGAGCTTTCGCATCAACGTGGAGAGCTCGAGATTGCCGAAGAGCCCTTGATGTCTGAAAATCACCACGACGATAACCAGTACTGCGAGAATGACATCACGCCATACGCTGGCGAATCGGAACAACTCTCCGAAGAGATAATACGCTATGGCGGTCAGAAATACACCGAGAAAACTTCCGAGCCCTCCGACGAATACAATTATTACGAGCTTCGCCGATTCGAGCCAGTTGAACAGATTCGGCTCTATGAACATCACATTGAACGCGTAAATTGCTCCGCCGAATGAGCTGATTGCCGAAGAGATCAGGAACACCTTTATTTTATGTGCATAGACGTTGGTGCCCATTGCGGATGCGGCGAGCTCGTCTTCGCGTATCGATATACAGGTTCGTCCAAAACGTGATCGTTTCAGACTTCCGACGAGGAAGAGTATCACCAGTATCGAAATGCTTATGAGCGGCAACTTTGCAAACTTCGGAAGTCCGGCAACACCCATCGCTCCACCGGTCAGTTGCGCCGTCCACAACAGAAGCCCGCGTATCATTTCGCTGAAACCGAATGTAATGAGCAGAAAATAGTCACGGCGAAGCCGAAGGGTCGGCAACCCGATGATAAGGCCTGCAAGAACACCGGCCGGAATCGAGAGAAGTATTGCGAGAAACGGAGGTACACCGAGGTGCAGATGTAAAAGAGCCGCTGTATAGGCACCTATTGAAATAAGCGCACCCTGTCCGAGTGATATCAGCCCGGTAAGACCGGTCAGCGGGTAGATACTCAGAACGAAAATCGAATAGAGAAGCGTTATTTCGGCTACTCGAGCGTAATATCCCACGTCTGTTCCCTATGCCTTTATTTCGTACAACTTTCCCGCTATTCCCTGAGGTCTCACGAGGAGCAAGAGTACGATTGAAGCGTAGATGATTATCGGTGTCACCGACGCTCCCACTTCGGCGATCAGCACGCTTTCCACACCACCGAGGAGCAGCCCGCCGATAACCCCGCCGGTCAGACTTCCCATACCACCGGCGATCGCCGAAATGATCCCCTTGAGCATCAGGCGACCGATAAAAGGCGTAACGCTGTAGGTCATTCCGAGAAAAAAGCCCGTCAAGCCCGCCAAAGAGCCCGCCATGAAAAAGGTAACCGAGATAATCCGATCCACATCGATACCCATCAGTGCGGGGGTCCAGATGTCGGAGGAAGCGGCACGGATCGCAATTCCCATTCGCGTCTTTTTCAGGAAAACCGTCAGCAGGATGAGTGCGAGTGCCGAGAGACCGAGCATCAAGACATATGTCTTCGAAACGACCAGATTACCGAGATGATAAACGGTTTGCTGAAAAAATGTGGGATACGTGTAGTACTCGTCACCGTATGATGCGGCGAAGAACTGCTGGATCAGCATCATCATCGTGATCGAATTCACGAAAAAATAGGTAAGAGGCCGTCCTTTGATGCGAATCGGTCGAAATACCAGTTTTTCGACGCTGAATCCGGCAAGCCCACCGATTATCGTCGTTGCCAGGAGCGCGAGCCAGAAGCTTCCGGATATATTGGTCGCAATCCAGAATCCGACATAGGCACAGAGCGTAACCAGCCCACCGTGCGAAAAATTCGAAAATTTCAATACGTTGAAGATGAGGCCGAAGCCGACCGCCTCGAGCGCATAGACGCCGCCGAGCGAGATACCGTTTAGCAGCTGTTGAGCAAGCAGTTCCACGAGCGACGTTCCTCCTCTATACACGTATGCAGCATTCTATGCCGCCGAATCGGTCACGTCAAAGTTTTTCTTGATTTCCTGATCGTATTCATTATAAAATAGCCCATATAGCATCTTAATGCAATATTCTCGTAAGAGACATATCCCACAGGAGGGAGCAGAAATGAAGAAGTTTTTAGTGATGTGCTGTGTTTTCAGCGTGTTGTTGACCTTCGGTCTATTCGCTGAAGGACAGGACGAAGAAAGTGGACCGATCAAAATCGGTATGTATGCCGATTTGAGCGCGGGAACCGCACAATGGGGGCAGGACGCCGAAAGAGGCGGTAAGTTACGGGTAAAAGAAGTCAATGAAGCCGGCGGTATTCTCGGACGCGAAGTCGAGCTCGTCGTATACGACATCCAGATGAGCCCGACCGAGGCCGTACAGGGATACACCAGGCTCGTGCAACAGGATAAAGTCGTAGCCGTACAGGGATCGCTCCTTTCGAACACGGCGCTTGCAGTTTCTCCGGTAGCGGCGGAGCTGAAAGTTCCCGTCGTGTCGAGAGCAATGGATGAACGGGCGACTACGCCGGACTTCGATCCGGAAACCCCCGGACAAGAGGTCGATGCAAATCCATACTTTTTTCTGACGCAGCCGTCTGCTTTCGAGCAGTCGCGTATCATCGCAGCCTACGCTGTTGAAGAGCTCGGGCTCGACACGTTCGCCATGCTCTACAGCCCGGCAAACGCCTATTCGCTCTACCTCGCACGCGGATTCGAGTATTATCTCGATCAGTGGGGCAAAGAAATGGTAGGTGGATTCGAGTTTCAGGGGGGAGATACCGATTACAAATCGCAGCTGACCAAGATCAAGCAGCTCAATCCCGACGGGCTCTATATTTGCAACTACCTGCAGCAGAACGCCAACGCCGTAAAACAGGCGGAAGAGCTCGGTCTCGATACCGTGTATCTCGGCAACAATTCCTGGTACAAACCCATGGACGAAATCGCCGGTGATGCCGCCGACGGCGGATACTTCGTTTTCAGCCTCGCCGCGGACGATCCTGATCCATTGCTCCAGGAATTCCGCACGAACTACGAGGAAGAATACGGACAGGAAGCCCGTCAGCACTCGTATGCCGGTTATGACGATGTAGGTTTCATCATCGACGCCATTGAGCGCGCCGGATCAACCGACACCAAAGCGATTCGTGATGCCATGGAGCAGACCGATAGCTTCAGAGGCGTTCACGGCGTTATTGATATCGATCCGGAGACTCATCGGCCGATCGATCTCCCGCTTGCGATTCTCAAATATGAGGGGAGCGAAATCGTAACCGCAGAGCTCGAATACGTTCCGTGACCCGAGTTATAGCTGAACGATGAACATAGTCAACAACCGCCTGACCACACCAGTGTGGTCAGGCGGTTTGTGGGTAGCG
>CAYLZA010000079.1:0-8252 GCA_964387575.1 uncultured Spirochaetales bacterium
GGTACATCGCAAAGTTCAAGTACCTCTATATCATGCTGGTCCCGGGGCTTATTCTGCTTTTTGTATTTAAATACATCCCAATGTATGGAGTCATAATCGCCTTTAAGGACTTTAGTTTCGCAAAAGGAATCGTCGGAAGCGAATGGAACAACCTGCGCTATTTCCAGTTGCTGCTCCAGAGTGAGGACTTCTATCGGGTCCTTTTTAACTCGTTGTATCTCGGGCTGTTGCGAGTGGTGATTATCTCACCCATACCTATAATTCTGTCTCTGCTAATGAACGAGATCCGTGTGCCGCTATACAAGCGTGTGGTACAGACCGTCATCTATTTCCCGCATTTTATCTCCTGGGTTGTGATGGGAGGGATTATCGTCAACTTCCTGTCGATTCGGGACGGCTTCGTAAATGAGGTTATTAGGAGCTTGGGAATGGAGCCGATTCCGTTTATGGCGCGAAAGGCGTTTTTCAGACCTATAGTCGTGATCTCGAGTGTTTGGAAAGAGGCGGGGTGGGGGACCATAATTTATCTCGCGGCATTATCCGGAGTCGACCCTCAACTATACGAAGCCGCTGTGGTCGACGGCGCAAATCGCTGGCATAGAATGATTTACATTACCATTCCAAGCATTTTGACGACTATTGTAGTGCTACTTGTATTGCACATAGGGAAAATAATGAACAATGGGTTCGAGCAGATTTATATGCTGCAGAATCCACTCAATCTCGATGTATCTGAGGTATTCGAAACGTACACGTATCGGGTTGGTTTGGTCAGTGCGGAGTTTTCGTACGGTGCGGCAATAGGTGTATTCACGTCACTTGTGGGACTGGTGCTGATTGTCATGGCGAACCGAATCGCGAAATCTCTCGGTCAGGCGGGACTCTACTGAGGAACGAGCGTATGAAACGGGTAGGCGAAAACAAAATAGGAACCTGGTCGGTCGACGCAGTGATATGGCTGGTGGTCGGTCTCTTCGGGGTGTTGTGCTTTTTGCCCTTTCTCTACGTAGTTACCTACTCGATTACACCTTACACAGAGTACCTGGACAATCCAGTCAGTTTTCTTCCGCGGGATATCGGATTTGATACCTACCGGCATGTGCTCGGAATCTCGCTGATTCAGTCGGGATTGCTCAATTCGGTGTATATAACAATCGTTACCGTTATCATTCATATTTTTATTCTCCTTACTACAGCGTATCCGTTGAGCAAACCGGAGCTCAAAGGAAGAAGCGTTATTCTCTTTTTGTTCGTATTTACGATGTTTTTCAGAGGCGGGATTATTCCGGACTATTTCCTGATGCGGCAGCTGGGTCTGCTCAATTCATTATGGTCATTGATATTCAGTCTCGTCGTCTCGGCTTACAACCTGGTTCTCATGCGGGCGTTCATCATGAGCATTCCGCAAAGCCTCGAAGACTCGGCAATAATGGACGGGGCAAACCACCTGCAAATCCTATTTAGGATTATTACTCCGCTTTCAAAACCGGCAATTGCTACTTTCAGTTTATTCATGGCTGTATCGCAGTGGAATCAGTACTTCCGGGCAATACTCTATATCACCGAGCGGGGAAAGTGGCCGCTGCAGCTTGTACTCCGGGAGATACTGATCGACGATGATATGCTCGAACAGGGCATTGATATGGCGATGGAGCAATATATCGTTCCTTTCAATCTGAAGATGACGGCAATCGTAATTACCATCGTCCCTATAATTTGCGTGTACCCGTTTTTGCAGAAATATTTCATGAAGGGGATAATGCTCGGTGCTCTGAAGGGGTAGCCGACAAATAGGGGGTGAATATGTAGAAGAAAAAGTAACTATTAATAACGGCTTTGACTACTAATAATAAGGAGAGAACGATGAGACGTATTATCATTTTACTAATTTGTGTGCTGGTATCGGGAGCTCTTTTCGCGGCAAGCCAGGCCGAAGACGACCAGGCCGCCGCCACAGGTGAAGAACCGTTCAGAATCAGTATACTGAATCGTGTGCCGCGGGCGACATTCAATCCGGAGACAAACATCAAGCTAAAGAAGATCGAAGAGGAATACAATGTAGAATTCGATTATGAAGCGCCGCCGGGATCCAACTACATGGATAGGGTGAATGTAATTATGGCGTCCGGCGATCTTCCGGATCTGATAAATCTAAATACGAACGATCCGGGATATCCCAAATTCGCTCGTGACGGCTTGATAATTCCACTCGACGAATATGTCGAGGGTAAGGAAAACCTGCACAGGATGCTCAACGAAGCGCAGTGGCGACAGGGAATGTTGTTCGGAAAGGTCTATTCGATTCCGAGACCGCAAAGGAGACAGGCGCGGGGAGGCGTAATCCGCACCGACTGGCTGGAGAATGTGGGGATGGATATTCCTGAAACAAAGCAGGAGTTTCTGGAAGTTTTAAGGGCGTTTACACACGATGATCCGGACGGCAACGGTGAGGACGATACCTACGGTGTAACGCTTACCGGGGGCTATCAGGATATGACGACGCTTTTTCCGGTCGTCATCGCAAGCGGATTCAATATAAATGGATGGAATATGCATCCGACGACAGGTGGAAAAGTCACACTCATGCCGGGTCAGGACGGTTTTTTCGAGATGGTCGATTTCGTAAAACAGATTCACGATGAGAAGCTGGTGAATCCAGAGTGGTTTATGCATAAGAATGGAGACAGCAAGCAGGTGCTTTTCCGGGGTGAAGCCGGCGTGCATCTTCTGTGGGACAACGTATCGGCGTGGGTGAATCGACTGACGGATCTTCAGAAGCAGGATCCGGATGCCGAGCTCGCTTTTATGCTTCCTCTCAAGAACGATAACGGGGGACGCACCTACTATTTCAAACCGGCCACGTGGGGAACGTGGGCGGTAACGAGCGCGGCCGAAGACCCGCAACGGATCGTCGATTTCCTGGATCAGATGTATACACAAAAAGCTATCGAGATCCTCTACGCCGGAATAAAAGGGGAGACCTACGAAAGCTATGATTGGGAAACGAAGGTGATGGTCAGAACGCCCGAGCAGGCCGAATACGACAACGGCGAGCTCGGCGGCACCTATATTCTGTTTTGTAGAGGCGATGTGAACGGCGAAGTATTGGAGGTTCACGGACGTACAGAAGAGGAACGACGGAAGTTCAGGGATTATCGGAAAGCCTTCTTTGACAATGTCGAGGTATTGAAAGGATTGCCGTACCAGAACCTGCCGGAATATGTCGAAGTTCAGCAGGAAAATCCCGTCATCGAGGCAAAGCTGATCGAAAACACGGTGGGATATATCGTAGGCGACATCAGTGAGAGCGACTTTCGAAGCTATATCAACGATAAGTATCTCCCGGCGAATCAGAGGTTAATCGATGCGATGCAGAGATATTACCAAGAAAATATGAGGTAATATGATTGAATGCCCGCCGGTAACTCGGCCGGCGGACATCAATAGTAATCCGGCGACGGCGAATCTCGAAGAAATCGCTGTCGCCGTTTTTTTCGGAACGAATATAATCCGTCGGTATCGCCGGATCGTCCATCTTTGTCGCTAATTTCGGGAACATGATTAATCAGCTGTAATCGATAGGGTATGCATCGCGAAAGATCAGTGTATAGGTTCGTTTTGAACCATATGGTTATGAAAATAAACCGATCTGCAAGACCGGGAACAAATTGGCTCTTACTCGCCCTATTCGCTATCCGCCGAGTTTCCCCAGCTCGAGCCCCGCTCGTATAAACTCATCGATATTTTCATCGGTTGAAGCATTTATCTGATAGACACTCCCCGAAGTCGACAGAACGAAACCGCCCGAAAGGCCGTCATTCGTACACGCCTCTATTGCCGACTGTACCGCAGTGCGGATATCCTCTTTGGTTCCCATTTCCAGCGTGATCGGCGCACTTACGCCGCCCCAGATGCATACCCGATCACCGATACGTTTTCTGATTTCGTACAAGTCGGCGGCATGTCTTCCCCCTACACCGATCGGATCGAGCCCTGAGAGGATATCGATTCCGATTTCAGCATAATCGTCTATAATCGGCATCATACCGGTCTGCGTGAAATAATGGAAAAACGCATCATGTCGATGCGCAAGGTCCGCATTTTCTCTTCTGAGGGGAAGAAAGAAATCGCGTATCTGTTCGGGAGACCAGAGCTCGGTTGTCTCATACGATCCCGAAGAGTATATCGCATCTACGCCGCAATCGAGCAGTATTTCCATCTGCTTCATCGACCAGTCGTGTATGATCTCGAGTATGGTCCGGATATAGTCGGGCGAATCAATCGACGAAAGCAACATCGAATTCGGTCCGACGAGATTTCCGAGAAGCCCCGCATAGTGCGTGATATTACCTTCCACGAAGACGCCGTGGACATCGGCAAACGATTTCACCCGGGCAACATGTTCGCGAAATGCGGTTAGATCGACACGAGACGGATCCGAGAAGATGTAGCGAATCGCTTCAATATCCTCTTCGCCGTCAACCGGATACTCCTTTCCGCGTGACCAGGTGTGATCGGATCGTATGGGAACGTCACACGGTATAAAGTCGGGCGACTCGCGAAAGGAGAGCCTAAGCGTTCCCTTCGGCGTTTCGAATGATTTTGCGATAGTCGGAGGTTCCTCGGAATCGCTTTTTTCCCAACGTTGTGTTACCGCTACCTCCGGTGGTAGCCTCCAGGGAACTTCGACCGAAAGCTTATCGTCGGCTCCAAGGGAAAGCAGTCCGTATGCCCGTTCGAGGGGAGTTTTCCAATAGATTTCTTTGGGAGCAATTCCTCGAAAACAAATGGGTGTCCTGTCCGGACGTTCGTGGCGGATCGCAGCAAGAATTCTTTCTCGTGAGCTCATGTTACCTTCCTCATTTTAGAAACACCATATTCGCGGCCGTAACGGAAATAGGCATCTATATTTTCTTTCGGCGTTCCGTCACGGAAGCTATCACTCGTGCCGAGTATAAAGCCCCCGCCGCGGCCGCCGATCGTACATGCCTCATACACCTGATTTCGAACATCCTCTACGGTTCCCCGCAACAGCACATTGATAAGATCGATATATCCCATGAATGTGATTTTATCGCCGTAGAGCACCTTCGCCTTTTTCAAATCGAAGGTGGACATCGGTGGCGGAGTGCAGGTTTCAACGACGTCGACTCCCGCGTCGACGATGTACGGCAGAATTTCCATGAATTCTCCGTCGTCGTAGTAAAAGACGACACCATCGTATTCGTGAATAAGCTCAACGTGGGATTTCAGGATCGGAAAAAACCAGTCGCGGTAGATGGACGGAGACCAGCCGGCGGACAAAGAGCACCAGTAGTAGGAAAGTGAAAATACTCGGACACCCTCCTCGAGAAGTGTCTTCGTCTGTTCGTGAATCTGGTCCCGGAACATGCGGAGCAATCGGTCCGGAAAATCGCGGTTGGTCATGTAATGTACCATGATCTCTTCAAGCGGAAGGGCGAGCCCCGCCTGATTGTCCAGGGCTCCGAATAATCTGCAGCGCACGATCGCCTCGTCTCCGGCCAGGTGATTCCAGTTGCGGTATTCAGCCGCATACGATGGATCCACCGGTGGAATGCAGTATTGCAGCTTGTCGAGATCCTCCGACTCCTTCACCGGATACTCGAGCCGCTGCGGGTTCGGATGGGAGCCGTACTCACTCGCTCCCGGATTGGGAACCTTGATCACCTCGTGCATATCGCCGGCCGGTGTGTGTATCGTACGGTCGACGAGACGATATCGTCCTTCGTCGCTAACGTGAATATCGATCTCGACCCCGGGGCTGAATCGATAAACCTCGTATGGATTTCGCAGCACCATATTGTTCCCCGGCACGTCCAGGTGAGGATCGTAATCGTAGATCTCCTTCAAACGTAGCGCTGCGGCGTTGGATCTGTTTCCGTAATGAAGATCCATTACGTGCCCGAGTCTCGGCGATACCGGAATTGTGTCGATCGGTTGTCTGCGCGCTGCCGCCAGGAGACGCTCCCGTGATGTCATCGGTTTCATGTATTCTTCCTTCCGTTTCGGCACGTCTACACGATTCGTCCGTATTTCCGCCCGGAATCGAAGTACGCATCGATGTTTTCGATCGGTGTTCCCTCGCGCATCGAATCGCTCGTGCCGAGAATGAATCCACCTCCCTCGCGACCGATTTCGCACGCGAAGTGTACCGCTTTCTCCACATCTTCCACGTCCCCCTGCTGGAGCACGTAGATGAGATCGATGTAACCCATGAATGTTAGCCGGTCTCCGTATGTGCGTACTGCATGTTCGAGATCGAAGTCACCCGTCGGGGGCGGTGTGCATGTTTCCAATATGTCGATTCCGGTTTCTACGAGCGAGGGAAGCACCTTCATGCATTTGCCGTCATCATAGAAATCAACGGTGCCGTTATAGCTATGTATAAGCGCAACTTGTTCGGAGATTCTCGGAACGAATTTTTCGCGATAAATGCGCGGCGACCAGCCGGCGGAGAGAGATTCCCAGTACCAGGAAAGACGAAAAAAGCGGACACCGTTTTCACAGAGCGCCTTTGTCTGCTCCATGATCTGGTGCCAGAACATATCGATGAGCTGTGATGCAAAAGAGTCGCCGGTCATCATGTCGACCATGAGATCTTCGATCGATACAACCTGACCCGCCTGATGGTCGAGCGGTCCGTACACGAGACACCGGCATATTCCCTCTTCTCCTGCGGTAGCGTTCCATCCGTGATATTCGTAAGCCGGTGAAGGATCTACCGGAGGGATCAACCGGCGGACTGCGTTCAAATCCTCCGGCCCTTTCACCATATGCTCGATCCACTGTGGATTCGGGCTTCGTCCATACTGCTTTTCACCGGGATTCGGCACCACGATTTTGTCCTCGAGCTTGCCTTCCGGCGTGTGAATAGCGCGCTCCACCCGGCGCATAGTACCTTTGTCAACTATGCGCAGATCCACGGTGACGTCGGATGCATGGAGAAAGCCGCAGAACGGGTCGTTGAACGGATAGGTGTTTCCCCTGATCTCGAGAAACGGATCATAATCATATGTCTGTTTGAGCCTGAGGGCGTTCTGGTTCGAAGCGCTTCCGCAATGATGAATAGCTGCATACCCGAGTCTGGGTGCAATCGGTATGGTATCCACCGGTTCGCGTCTGGATGCGGCGTAAAGCCGTTCGCGAGACGTCATGGCGATACTCCCATTCTTGACTCCATTTGCCGGATCGTGATGATGAACAATAAAACAGCTTTGTATCGGTACTCAATGGGACCTTTGGTTCATAAACGTCCTAATCGTTGTCTTCGATCCCGGGCGAGCCGCTTGAAGACTTTAGATCGGATCATTACTTCTGATTTTTTCGCTTAGCGCGAGTATACGATTAATGAGCTCGAGTCGGTTGTGGACCTGTAGTTTCGAGTACACCGAGCTCAAATGGTTTTTTACTGTTTTTTCCGAAATATACAAGTTACTCGCAATTTCCTTGTTGCTTTTTGCGCGGGCCACGAAGTAAAGAATTTCGCATTCCCTCCGGCTCAACTCCGGCAATTGATTTAGATAGCCGAGCACCATCCGTTCCTTTTCGACTTCTATCGTCGGTCCGGTGGATTTCATCATATCGAAAAGCTTTATTCCGACCGAGGGAGAAATATAATACGCCCCTTTGTACACCGCTTCTATACAGCGGATGAGATCCTGAGGATCGACGTCTTTCAACACATATCCACTTGCCCCGCCCGACAGGGCGGAAACTGCAAGCTCGTCGTCGTCAAAGGTAGTAAGGATGATCGTCTTTACCTCGGGATATTGATCGTGTATCCGTGCCGTCGCTTCGACACCGTCCATTTCAGGCATGCGTATGTCCATGAGAACGATGTCGGGACGAAGCGACTTTACGAGCTCTACCGCAACTTTACCGTTTTCCGCAATGCCGAGAGTTTCGATTCTTCCTTCGCTTTCACCGAGTAGCACAAATCTCAGGCTTTCGGCGAAAAGATGCTGATCATCTGCGATTAACACTCGTATCGGGTTCAATGCTCAAATCCTTTCGTGGAATAGCTATCGAAAGCTTGTATCCATCCACAACCTGCTCGAGAACAAGGGTGCCTTCAATGGCTTCCAGTCGCTCTCGAATGCCTTTTAGACCTATTCCTTCATTTTCGGCGATAATACCTTTTTTGGCGCTGTTTTGCATATCATTCCATATCGTCATCAGCAACTCACGATCGTTTATCCAGAAGGAGAGCTTGATATGTGCGGTGTGTCCGT
>CAYLZA010000080.1:0-8251 GCA_964387575.1 uncultured Spirochaetales bacterium
TTGGTCTCATGCAATGCAGATCCAAACCGTGGCGAGGGTGCAAAATGAGAACTGCGGGCCTATATCCGTCGGAAAGTGAGGGTCATCAGGTATTGGTTGGCCGACGATGGAATGTCGAGTACAATAAAGAGACTATGTTCACGCTTCAGCTTCATTTGAAAAAAAATTCTGAAAACAGAGCCGAGCTGGTGTTACCAATAGGATTTCGTATCGTATTCGGTGCGATTGTGATCATTTTGATATCAAGCATGGTAGCTGTCGGTTCCGGGGGTATACTTCCAATAATCATTACCATCATTGCGGCTATCGCCGGGCTCTACGAAGAACGGTGGACGTTTGACGCCGGGAGCGGCGAAATCGAGCACCAATACGGGGTGTATCCGATAGTCAGAAAGAAAACCGTAGCAACAGAAGAAATAGAATCGCTTATCCTCTCTAATTACAAGGAGATCCCTGAAACAGAGGATACCGACAAGGGATTCGGTAAAAAGATGACGATGCAAAGAACGCTCGCGTCGTTCCAGCTGCTCAAGACGAACGGTAAATCAATGACTGTCGAAATTCGAAACAATAAGACCTCGAGAACAATGCGAGATAACGCCGATTCTATTGCGTCACTTCTGAATAAACCGCTTGAAATGCGCGATTGAAAAACGAAATGCGGTTTTCAACAGGATTCGGACCATTATATAGATGCAACATCCACGATGAGTGTCGAAGAGAGCGCCGTAAACCCAATCGTTTGTAACGTACGATCGAAGTCTCGAAAAACTCCTCCGGTTGATGCAAAAACATAATCGGCGTTTTTCCCGTTCGCGTGGCGCAGGAATCGATCCGCGAGCGTCCTGGCAAGACCGAGCCCCCGGTACTCTTCGACCACGTAGATCTGACGAATCCACATCACTCGAGTTCCCGCATCCAGCTCCCGCGGCTCAAACCAGAGAAACGCCGAAATCTCTCCTCTCGGAGTTTCCGCGATAAGTAATTCGTCCGAATTCGGGCGAGCAGATTCCCGCGCCCGTATATACAGCTCTCCGACTACGTCGTCGGGAAGATTCGGGAATGCCTCGTAGAACGCGGATGTATCCAACTCGACAATCGACTCTATCAGCTCTTCGTCATGAGATTCTTCGGGAACCCCGATCCGGAAATCGCTTAACACCAGCTCTTCTGTTTCATCCCCGTCGCGAACCTCGATAGGATCGAGCCCGTACGCTTCTCGATATGCATTATACCACTCGTAAACGAACGCTCTCATTTCTTTTTCCTTGAACCTGAACCAGAGCCGCTCGATGTCGGGTCGGTCTTTTAGCGCGTTTTTAAATTTGCGAAAAACCCCTTGACCGCTCGATAGACACGTACGAAGTTTTTCGCGAAAAATAGGGTTGCGGAGCGTCGACGCAAACCGTTCCATGAGTTGATACCCCATCGTCGAGTTCCACTCCGGTAACGGTACGTACCGCTCCTCCGATGCCTCCGGATCTATCTGATCCGATTGCAGAACAATGTTTTTTTCGAGATCAAAACAGAAATCCAGATTCTGGTTTTCCATTCCGAAGATGATTTGGTCTATATGCTCCTTGGTCAACTCATCCTGCATTGTCTTCACCTTCGGCCCATCGCTCATTGAGCACATCGGCGACTCGCTCCGACGCCACCTGCCAGCGACGCCCCGACCGACGTTCTCTGAACTCGACTTTCCCTTTCTCGAGCAATTCGGCGGTCACCACGATGCGAAGCGGTATTCCGATCAGATCGGCGTCCTTGAACTTCACTCCGGGGGATTCATGCCTATCATCGAGAAGCGTGTCTTTCTCGAACTGCAGGTAAAGATCCTCTACATAGCGTCGCACCACCATCGACTTACCAATGCCCATGAGATACATGCGAAACGGCGCGAGCTTCTCGTTCCAGATGATACCCCGGTCATCCGAGTTTACCTCAACGATACACGACAACAGACGGCCGAGCCCGATCCCGTACGAACCCATAAACGGATAGAGCTTCTCTCCATGATCATCCTGGCAATGCAGGTTCATCGCTCTGGAGTAAAAATCGTTTAGCTTAAAGATATTTCCGACTTCAGTTGCTCGTTCCATTCTGAGCCTGTGATGACATTGCAGACACCGATCCTGCGGTTTTACCGCAGCAATATCGGCAATCTGATCACTGAAGAAGTCGCGTCCAAAGTTGACGTTTTTTACATGGTAATTTTTCTTGTTTGAGCCGAAAATGAGATTGGGCGTACGCGAAATCGAGTCGTCCACGACGAGACGGATGTCATCCTTATCGAGCGGCGACAGGTACCCTGGTACGAGATCGAGATCCGCCAACTCCTTATCCGTCGCGAGTCCGTCGATCGGGATGCCCAGAAACTCCGATAGTTTCTCCTCATTTATTTCGTAATCACCACGGACAACCGCCATTACAAAACCGGCTTTGCTCCGATACACCATCGATTTCGCCAGACGCATCCGCGAAACGCCGACGTACTCCGCAAGGCGTTCCATGGTTTCACACCCGGGTGTATGTATACGTTCGGTTTCGGCGAGCTCCTCATCGTGTACTTCTTTGATTCCTTTCGCGATATCTCTGTTTGCCCGATATCCGCAGTTGTCACAGATTACAACATAGTCATCCCCGGAGTCGGACAACACGAGAAACTCATAAGACTTTTCCCCACCCATATAACCGACACCTGATTCGGCGGATATGCAATCTATGCCGCAGCCGGCGAAAATTCGTTGATACGCGGCGAAAACGCGCGGAAAGAAATTATTGAGCTCATAGAACGTTCTATGAAACGAATATCCGTCTTTCATTACGAACTCTTTGGCCCGTATCAGACCGTACCGCGTGCGTATTTCGTCCCGGAATTTTGTTTGAAATTGATAGATAAAAATCGGGAGGTCCCGGTATGATCTGAATCCCTTTTTTACCAGATCCACCATCGCTTCTTCATGCGTCGGGGCGAGAACCAGGTCATGTCCCTGACGATCGGTAAATCGAACCATGTCCTTTGCAACGAGCGATGCTCTTCCTCCCCTGCGCCATAAGACGTAGGGATTGACGAGCGGAACCTGAACCTCCTGACCACCGAGCCGTTCCATCTCCGCCCGTATAATCTTCTTGAGATTCTCGAGAACACGAATTCCAAGCGGAAGATACGAAAATAGCCCCTGTCCCAAAGCGCGCAGATATCCGGCCTGTATGAGAAGTATTTGGCTTTTTGATTTCACCTCGTGCGGGGGATTTCGCAGTGTCTGACCGAAGAGGCGGGAATATCGCATTGGTGAGGTGTATTTTACGCGTACTGAAAAAGGGAGGTCAAGCGAAACCCGGTCGATCTTGACACCGCCCGGAAATCCCATACATTGTTGGTTGTATCAGAATACGAAAACCACAGGAGATCAGAATGAGTATTATCGAGTATATCGAAGGAAGGGAAATACTGGATTCACGCGGGAATCCGACCGTAGAAGTAGACGTGATTCTCGAAGACGGCTCGAGCGGACGCGCCGCGGTTCCTTCCGGGGCATCGACCGGAGAACACGAGGCGGTCGAGCTTCGTGACGGGGAGAAAAAACGATTTCTCGGCAAGGGAGTCACAAAAGCGGTTGAAAATGTAAACAACGTCATTGCCGCAGAGCTCGTCGGTCTCGATTCTCTCGATCAGATCGACATTGACCGTACGATGATAGAGCTCGACGGTAGCGACAATAAGGGCAAGCTCGGTGCGAATGCGATCCTCGGAGTTTCCATGGCTACGGCACGGGCGGCGGCCGATTTCCTCGGGCTCCCGCTGTTCAAATACCTCGGTAGTTATCACGCATCGCTTCTTCCGGTTCCGATGGCGAATATCCTCAACGGCGGTGCACACGCGGACAACTCGGTGGATTTTCAGGAATTCATGGTTATGCCGACCGGCGCCGAAAGCATCCGAGAGGGGGTTCGCATGATAGCCGAGATATTTCACAATTTGAAAACTGCGCTCAAAGACGGCGGATACAGCACCGCGGTCGGTGACGAAGGAGGATTCGCGCCGAACCTCAAATCGAACGAGGAGGCATGCGAGGTTATCATGAAGAGCATCGAGGCGGCAGGCTATAAGCCTGGTGAAAACGTCTATCTCGCACTCGATCCGGCGGCTTCCGAGTTTTATGATACAAAGAAAGAACGATACGTGTTCAAGAAATCGGACGGGCGGGAGCTCACTCCCGAAGAAATGGCTTCATACTGGGAAGAATGGAGTAAAAAATATCCGATCATTTCGCTCGAAGACGGAATGGCCGAAGACGACTGGGACGGCTGGAAAATTCTTACCGATAAAATCGGTGATCGAGTACAACTCGTAGGCGACGATTTGTTCGTTACAAATACACGACGTCTTTACAGGGGCATCGAACAGGGAATTGCCAACTCGATTCTCATAAAAGTCAATCAGATAGGGACGCTTACCGAAACTTTTGAAGCGGTGGAGATGGCGAAAAAGGCCGGGTATACCGCGATCGTTTCGCACAGGTCGGGTGAAACGAGCGACAATTTCATTGCCGATCTCGTGGTGGGGCTCGAAACCGGACAAATTAAAACCGGTTCGATGTCCCGTTCGGACCGGCTCTCGAAATACAATCAGCTCATGAGAATCGAAGATATGCTCGAAACCAGCGCATCATACGCCGGGATCGACACATTCTATTCGATCAATAAATAGCGGCGGTAACGCCGGCGGGCCGCCGCCGTAGAAGCGGTAGCTTGCTTATGGAGAGGGGGGCGTGTTATATAACGATGTCGCGCCGCCCGTTCTTTCGAAATCGGGAATTCTGCTATGGCATCCTGCCGCTGTAAACGATTGCCTAATATTCGACGGTAAAGCGTGAATAGGTACCTTTATACGGTACTTTTTTTTGATTCAGATCGATAACTCGTGCTCCCGGCGGTCCTTTTCGTACGAGCTTGACGAAACGCTCGATATCTTCGCTTTTTCCTTCACAGAGAATTTCCACGCTTCCGTCGGCACGGTTACGTACCCAACCGGTTACATCGGTTTTTGACGCATTCCGGACCATCGAATATCGAAATCCGACGCCTTGAACACGACCGTGCACCGTGATATGAAGCGCTTTTTTATCTCCTTCCGCCATGATGCTACAACGCTTCGTCTATGAGTTTTGCCAGGTCCCCGTAATCAAACGGTTTTCGTACTGTTTCGAACGGAATCTTAAAATCCGGCTGCAAATAGCCCGAGGTAATAATTACTTTTATATCCGCACAAAATCGTTCAAGAAATTTGATCCAATAGTGCCCGCCGAGTACTTTCATGCGATAATCAGTAACGATAAGATCGATATCGTTGTCGAGGATTTGTTGAATAGCTCCGGTACCGTCGGATGCCACGAGAACCGAATACCCGATGTTTTTCAAATAATCGCGTAAGGTTAGGCGTATTGCGTCTTCATCTTCGACAATAAGAATCGTACCCTTATCGCCCACGTACCAGCCCTTGCCGCAGCAGCTTCTCGGTGGTTTCTACGAAAGAATCGGTATCGATAGGTTTCTCCATAAACACGTCCGCCCCTTCGTTTACGATCTTCTCGCGGTCTTTTACCTCACCCGGAATACCGCTCATCGCAATGATGCGTGGATTTTCAAACGACTTGTCCTCCCGGATCGTCGAAATAAGCTTGTGTCCGTCAGCTCCCGGAAGCGACATATCGAGAACGATAAGCACCGGTCGGTTTTCAGCAAGAATCCGTCCCGCCTGAAAGCCGTCATACGCCTGAAGCACCTCGAAGTCTCCGAGCCGCTTCTCGAATACCGACTTGAGCATATCGTTGACTTCGGTATCGTCATCGACAATCAGCACCTGTTTTTTCTCGCGCTGTGCGATCTCCTCCACTTCGGAAGGGACTCTCATGTCCCGAGAATCCAGGAAATCCAGGAGGTCTTCAGCATAGATACGATACTGCCCACCAGGGGTGGTAAACGCTTTGAGATGACCGTTTTTTATCCAGTTGATCGCCGTCTGGTTGACTACGCCGCAAATATTCGCGACCTCTAATGCGGAAAAAACACGGACCTTTTTTGCCTGCTTTGCCATTTACTATTCCTTACTACACTAATTCGTTGCCACAACTTCTTTCAAAATCTCATTAAGTGTAGCGATATTTATATGCTAGTGTCAATTCTATCCCCAATCATCGAAAACGTCAGTACGTTTACCAATGGTTTTTGAGTTTTCTACATATTCGGAAATCCAGCCTGCGGGGAATCCTCGTGTACCGAGTTTTCGTGCGATCTGCCTGACCGAATAACCGCCGGGTTTTTCCAACCTCGCAACTTCGCGTGCAAATGCATGCTTCTCATAATCTGCATCGAGCGTGTCGTCGAGTGCCCGTCGAGAAATTTCCTGGGATACTCCGGTTTTTCTTAGTCCTGAGAGAAGCGCCATACGGCCGTCGTTACGTTTTCGGATCCTCGAGTCGATCCAGGTACAAGCAAATCGATAGTCGTCGAGATAACCGTCGCTCTCGAGATCCCCAACCGTTTTCTCTATCGCCTCTTCGCTATGCCCGCGACGTCGTAGCTTTGCCACCAGTTGGCTCGAAGAGTGCTCACGCCGTGCAAGGAGCTCGAACGCTTTGTCTCGTGTTTCGAAGATCTCCGCTTTCAGCCGGAGTTTTTCATAGGATTCATGGTCCAGCCGATCGCCCTGCGCGACGCTGCTTTCGGTAAGTACCGGTGATGGAATAAAAAGCGCGGAGCCATCGGAAAAAACAATCCGATAATCTCCGCGATTTGCCCGGTCTATTGATTCTACGATTCTAACGTTTGGAGAACTGGAATCTTCGTCTCGCTCCGCGTCTTCCATATTTCTTTCGTTCAACCATCCGGGGATCACGAGTAAGATACCCATTTGCCCGCAATGGTTTTAAATTCACCTCATCCACTTTGACGAGTGCCCGCGCAACTCCCAACAGACACGCGTCCGCCTGTCCGGCAGGGCCGCCGCCTCTCACGTTGATTAAAAGATCGTATCGTGAAAGCGTATCCGTAACATCGAGCGGCTGCCGGACCGTATAGGTATACGATTCATTCGAAAAATATTGCTCGAGGTCTTTGCCGTTTATATTGATTTTTCCGTCCCCGTCACGCAGGAATACGCGGGCTACGGCCGTCTTTCGTCTTCCCGTGCCGGTTGCAAGATTATCCGCCATATCTACTGCTCCTTACAACTCGATCTTTTCAGGCTTTTGTGCGGCATGTGGATGGTTCTCACCGGTATACACCTTGAGGTTCGTAAATAACTTCCGCCCAAGAGGTCCTTTCGGTAGCATTCCGCGAACCGCGTGTTCGAGTGGGAACACCGGTTTTCGTGCCATCACATGGCGGTACGATTCGGTACTGAGCCCGCTCGGATACCCCGAGTGCCGACGATACATTTTGCGGTCGGTTTTCCTTCCGGTAACCACTATCTTCTCGGCATTGACGACGATCACAAAATCTCCGAATTCCTGATTAGGAGTAAACTCGGGCTTGTTTTTGCCTCGCAGTAATTCGGCGGCTTTAGCCGCGACTCTGCCGAGCACCTGCCCTTCGGCATTTATAACGTACCACTTTCGCTCTACGTCTTTTGGTTTAATAACTGCTGTTTTCATAGCGTACTGATTTCCTTGTGAACAGGAGCACAATATTCACATACCGGATGCCAAATGTCAACACGGCGGCTCAAAAAATGTCTATTCCCCACGCCAAACGACGGGTTTGCCGCTATGCGAAAGCTTTTTGACGTTTTGAAGCGTCCGGATGAATACCGACGTGTATAAAACGAACGATTCCGAATTATCCTTCGGTTTTCTCGTCGGTTTCGTCTTTCTGTGCCTGTTCGCTCTCTTTCGCTTCTTCGGCTTCCTCTTTCTTTGCCTCTATTTTGTCACGAATATCTGCAATGCCGATAAGCACTGCGATCAGCCCGATAAAAATCGCCAAAATCGGAACGCCGCCCTTCAGGACTTCAAGCACTTCGTCCCACCACTGCAGCCCCCATCCTTCAATCGGGAGAACCGAGTATATTGAAAATAGAATGAACACGATTCCAACAAGTAATGCTATCATCTTTCCGTCCTCGCAACGTGATTCTTAGGTTTTGCT
Organism: uncultured Spirochaetales bacterium; assembly: GCA_964387575.1. Taxonomy (GTDB): domain Bacteria; phylum Spirochaetota; class Spirochaetia; order ARS1246; family ARS1246; genus CAYLZA01. Next base: position 8,149 of record CAYLZA010000080.1, read on the forward strand.
ATACAGTATTCATTTTCAACCTTTCGTCAACCCGACCACACAATCATCAGGACGTCTTCTCGCGAGGCGATTGATGTGGAATGTACGATCGCTGTCCCGGCGC
>CAYLZA010000081.1:0-8247 GCA_964387575.1 uncultured Spirochaetales bacterium
ACGATTTGTTTGATTCGCTGAGCCGACTCTTCCGGTGGTCCGAGCAACCGCTCGGTGCCGGTCATGTCGAGCACCGCTTCATCAATCGAGAGCTGCCGGACATCGGGGGTGAAATCATCGAAGATACCCATGATATCCCGTGAAATCTCCTGGTATCGGTCCATTCGAGGCGTGAGGTACACGCCGTTCCGGCAGAGTCGGTACGCCTGACTGATCGGCATTGCCGAGTGAACTCCGTATTTTCGTGCCTCATACGAGCACGCGGATACGACACCCCGGTGTCCCGGCAACGCGCCGATAATTACCGGTTTTCCCGCGAGCTCGGGATTGTCGGATTGTTCTACCGATGCATAGAACGCATCGAGATCCACGTGAAAAAAGACGGGTTCCATCCCGGCGCGATACCTCCTGCGTCGAGGATTATGGAAAGATGCTTTTTGCCCGGCCACCGACGGGCGCTCGCGGCGTAAAGATGCATTTCGTTGCAATCATCGACGTCTTACTTTTATCTACACATTTGTTAACGCTTCCGTCCAATCTTAACCATCGGCCCGGCTACGGTCAAGCAAAGGAAATCAAAATCCGGCTATCAGATTTTGAATTCCAGCGATGCTATAGCTCTATTTGCGCCAGTACGACCATATTCCTGTCTACTTCGATCGTATCGGCGGAAATACCGAGCTCGGTCGGTGGATTCTCGTATCGGATCCGCAGATCGAGAATCCCCGCCTGGCCCTCCGGAAGTGTAAACTCGACCTGAAGCGGATTCGGGGGATTACGCCCGATATGTATCGTTGCACGTTCGAGCGTTTCATACGAGTACGGAAAGCTCGCGTCATAGAGCACGATTTCCTCGGGTCCCTGGATCTGAACAGAAACCTCACTCGGATTGCCCTTGGACGATATCGTGTATTGAAGCCGTTTGCGACCGAGAAACCGGGACGTGGTTGAGTTGACCGATACGATATCAGGAACGAGGGGTGTTTCTGCTGTATAATTCCTGCTCGAGACATCGACACGTGACGTTTCGCCTTCGTGAGTAACCGTCATTTCCGGAAGCGGTGCCGGGCTCACGACTTCCAGTCGTGCCTGCATTAGAGAGAGATCGACGATTTCCTTCGCTTCCACCGGCTGCGGGTTGGCGCGCGTATAGGGCGAGTAAAATGAGAGATACGCAAACAGGGCGCCGAAAACGACTCCGAAGACGCCGTGGAGGAGCGATGCGAGTATTCGTCGTGTCCGTTGTTTCGGGTGACGAAACATGAAATCGAGACGAATCACCATAGTGAGAAACGGCAGCAGAACAAATGCAAAAACGAGGTTTCCTTCGAACGTCGACAAGAGCATTTGTTCGGCGAGGTTCATCTCAGGGAGTGAAAAGACATCATACATCGCCTTGATAAACCATATCGGTGACGCGAGAAAACATATCGTCTTTAAAAATCTGCTTCTAAATAATGAGAAGAAAAAGGCGAATATACACGCCCAAACTACATAATACGATAGTGAGATGTCGAAATAACCGAGAATCAGTATGTCACAATAGAGAATAAACAGTGCAGCCGCGTTGTAAAATCGACCTCTTCTCGGGAACGGAATCCGTCTGAAGTATCTGAACAGGAGCAAAAACAGGAATATTGCTGTAGAAAGCTTGAGCGAGAAAAAGAGGAACGGGCGGCTTTCCCAGACTGAGGGGAACCCTTTGATGAGAAAAACCGCCTCGACCATCAACGTCCCGATCAGGAGTAATCCGAACACCAGGGCGAGAAGCGCAGGGAGTGTCCACGGCCTCGAAGCCAACGCTGAGACGTACTTTCTGAACCGGTCCGGTGCAATGAGCGGGTAGAGAATCATTATGCTCAATATGACGATAACGAGTATCAGATACGGTTGTTCGGTAATAATCGTCGAGTAGGATCGGACCTGAAAAAAGAGATAGTGCCGGTCCCATTCACGGGTAAAACCGTTTTCATTGTCGATCAGGAACGCGAGAAAAAACTCATAGAACCGATGTGCCCAATCGGCGATTTCACCGGCATCGGATATTCTCCCGAGGGTGTGAAAGCTCAGTGCCGGAATTGATTGATCGAGATACGGCTGGAGCGGTGCCGGATTGTTCGAGACCCCGAGTCGGTAGAACTGGTTTTCATTACCGCGCACGAGATAACCCAGCGAGGCGTCGTCGAGTGATGTGGAGCAGCTTTCCGTAAGCCAGTATGGTGAGACCGTGCCTTTGTCCCCCGCTCTTACCGCGATGCGAGTGGGAACTGCGGAGAAATCGCTGTAGATCACTACCGAGTTGAATTCCGGCCTATACGTTTGGAGGAATTGTCTGGTTCCCATCGGATACGGCGCATCCCTACCGTGCTCTGCGCCGAGAAACAACAGGCGAACGCTCAACGGCGGAGTATTCCCGCTGAGTGTCGAAGCGAGAGCGGTTGCTATGGCGATATTTACCGAACCATCCTCTTCCGGGTTGGCGTGTTCAGGATGATTGAGCGGGACTACGAAAACTACCTCGTCGGAAATACGCCCTTTGATTGTTGCATTAATGGATGTGGAAAATGAATGTCCCCCCGCAAACTCGTCGAAATCGCTTTGCGTATACCTGATACCGTGCTCTTCGAGCACTTCCGTGATATACGCGACGGCGGCGTCTTCCCCCTCCGATCCTTCGAGCCGTGGATATGCGGAACGAAAAGTTTCATGCGCTTTCATAAACGCTTGCTCAAAGGAATCCGCCGCGTATGCCCCGTATTCGAGAAATGTGAGCATCGCGAGTAAGGTGAGGTTTGCAATTCGACGAAACACGGTCAAACCATAGGGAAAACCCCCTCTCTGGTCAATCAGAGCTGTTGAATCCGACCTATTTACAGCGGATGCTGCTGCGGTATACAGTAACAGACACAATACTATGGCTTTACTGCAGCAGATCGAAAAGCGAAAAAGTATAAAACAATTCGCCGAAACACCGGTGGATAAGGAAAAGCTCAATACGATTCTCGAGGCGGGACGTCGTGCGCCTTCGGCAAAAAACCGACAGCCTTGGCGCTTTATCGTTGTAGATGACGAAACGATACAGACGCGGATAGAGAGTGCAGCCTTTGGGCAGGAACATGTCGGTCAGGCGCCGATTATCATCGCATGCTGTACAACGAATATAGACTATCGAATGCCGAATGGGTTGATGTCGTACCCGATCGACATAGCCTGTGCGGTTTCGTTTATGATGATTCAAGCCGAGACCGAAGAGCTTGGCAGCTGTATCGTTACTACCTTTGACGAACAGGAAATCAAGGAAATCCTGAACGTTCCGTATTCGATGCGGGTGGTAATGCTTCTCCTTGTCGGGCACCCCGCAGACACCTCGCTGCAAACGCAGCGAAAACCGCTCAAGCGAATTGTTTCGAAAAATCACTGGTAGACCGGTCTCTCTACCTTCACGCGCGGTAGCGGACGAAAAAAGCTACGTATCGTAGCCCAACTCGGCTAAGAGCGAGGTCGCGATTTCCGCTTCATTCCACGAGAGTGAGTGCGAACGATACTCGATTGATTTTTCATGCCCCTTTCCGAGCAGAAGAACCGTATCTCCCGGTTGCGCGCATTGAAACGCCGCTCGTATCGCTTCTTTACGATCCGGGATGAGACGGAGCGATTCTCCGATCGAACGCGAACACCCCGAAGCGATTTCTCCGAGAATAGTCGCAGGGTCCTCACTTCGGGGGTCTTCATCGGTGAGCATTATCGTATCGGCGTACGTATCGGCTATCGCCCCCTGGATCGGCCGCTTCTCGGTATCCCTATCACCTGCAGACCCGAATACGACGATGAGCTTCCCGGATGTGATATCCCTGAAGAAGGGAAGAATATTGGTAAACGCATCGGGTGAGTGCGCAAAATCGACGATGACATAAAACGGCTGGCCTGCGCTTATACTCATCATTCGTCCCGGAACACTTCGAAGCTCGGGCAGCCTGGAAGCGACCGTTTGTAGAGGAATACCGGTAGTCTTCGACACGACGAGTAGTGCGGCGAGCGAATTTGCGATATTGAATACGCCTGGAAGTCCAATAGATGCTTCAAACGAGCGCTCCTCCGCAGTGACGACGAAGCGACTTCCGTCGGGTGAAACATCGATTCGGTCCGCCACGATATCCGCGGATGCATCCGTCGGAATATGCGAGGGATTGCTCCCGTGCTTATCGTTGCGCACGTCGACCGTATAGGTGAATAGCGGTTTCTTCGTGGCCCCGGTGAAGCAGTGCGAATTCTCGGTCCCGCCGTTGATCACCCCGAACGACGGTTCCTTTCGGTAGTGATCGAGAAAACGGAACAAATTCGCTTTGTCGGATCGATACTGTTCCAACGAGCCGTGAAATTCGAGATGCTCGTGCGTGATATTCGTCAATACCGCCACATTGAGCTCGATACCGACGAGACGAGCGTTGCGCTGCGATAGACCGTGCGACGTCGCCTCCACAACCGCATACTCGCATCCGGCGTCCGCCATTTCCCTGAGAAGCGCCTGCGCATCCGGAGACTCGGGTGTGGATAGTCGAGTCGGATTCGATTCAGGCTCTCCGTTTGTTTTTCGCAGCGCGGTCGATAGCATTCCGGCTTTGAATCCGAGTCGCTCATACAGCTGTTGTATAAGGTATACGGTGGTGGTTTTCCCGTTCGTACCGGTAACGCCGATCACCGTCATCTCACCTGAGGGATTGCCATAATATGCTGCGGCAAAGTGTGCCATCGCGGTACGAGGTTCCTGAACACGTACATATACGACCGAATCGGATCGTTCGGTAACCGGATCGGAGTGAAATATGACCGAGGCACCGTTTCCGATCGCTTCGTCGATGTATCTATGCCCGTCCGTACGTTCTCCGGAACAGGCAAAAAACGCGTAGCCGGTGGATACGTTTCGTGAGTTCCAGGCAATGCCGTGGATCTCGGGGTCACCGGTTCCCGCAATATCCAAAGGATCGAGTGTGTCGTTTGCGGCGCGGAGAAGCGCGCGTAACGTACGAACCATAATCGGCTTACTATAGACGAAATGAGGATCGTTTCAAACGGATCCCCGTTCGGTTATGGCGAAAAAAAACCCGTATACGCTATAATACTCGAAAGCCATGGCACCTGATCTTACCAATCCGTACCTGAAAAAACAGCTTATCGCGTATATCGGCAATAAGCGCTCACTGTTGCCTTTCATTTCGCAGGTACTCGATTTCGTTGAATCGTACGCCGAAATTGAATCGTTCCTCGATCCTTTTGCGGGAAGCGGTTCCGTGTCTCGGCTTGCAAAGCTCAGAGGATATCGGGTTTTTGCGGCGGATTGGGAGCCGTACGCGTTTATCGTAAACGCCGCACATGTTTCGATAGATAGATCGGAGGTTCCCTCGATGTTTGCGTCCGATGGTGGACTCGAGGAAGCTCTGAGGAGGCTGAACGGACCGGTTGGTGAATACGCGTCGGCCGGGGCGGAGGGTGAACCCGAGGGAGTCATGGCACGCTACTACGCTCCCGGATCGGCCGATTCGGCCGACTATAAACGCGAACGGATGTTCTACACGAGGGAAAACGCGCTCTTTATGGATCGGGTTCGGGAGAATATAGAAGACGCATATCCGGGCTGGGATTTATCGGTGGAGCGCCTCAGGGAAAAATACCTTTTGCTTGCATTACTGGTTTATCAGGCGGCTACTCACGCAAACACGAGCGGTGTGTTCAAGGCGTTTCACAAGGGATTCGGGGGTTTCGGAGCTGACGCATTGAAACGGATACTTGCGCCGATGAGGCTCGATTGTCCGGTGCTCATCGACGGGAAACATCCGTGTCGCGTCGGTTGTGAAGACGCTCAGTTCTACGTCTCGGGTAAAACGGTAGATCTGTGCTATCTCGACCCGCCGTATAATTCGCATCAATATGGTAGTAACTATCATATTCTCAATACGATAGTATTTGGTGATGAGCCGCCGATCGACGATTCGAGAACGCCGGAAGGGCTTCTGGTTTCGAAAGCCGGTATTCGACGGGACTGGAAAAAAACCAAATCACCGTTTTGCTATCGCGAATCCGCTCCCGGGGCGTTGAATAACCTGCTCCAGCGTATCGATGCACGGTTCGTGCTTGTGAGTTACAACACCGAGGGGATCATTCCGTTCGATGCACTGTTCGAGATGCTTTCGTCGCAAGGCACGGTTCAGATCAAAACGCAACCCTATGTAAAATATCGGGGTGGTAAACAGAGCATCGAACGAATGGTCCACAACCAGGAGATACTCCTGCTTCTCGATCGGGCGAGGGCACTGCGATCGACCGATCCCGAGCGGATTCGACGGCTTCGTCTTGCAAAAGAGATAGAAGCTTTCGCTCACCGCCGGTTTCATCCGGAGCGTTTTGCCGAAACGTTCGATGAAGGCTCTCAGGAGCACACGCTCGTGATGGGGCTGCTCTTCGACTTACCGCTCGGATTAACGGTTGACGATGGTATGTTGCTGCTGACGAATCACCGAAAATCGGGGATCAGTCTCAACGGATTATCGGTATCGGAGCTCGAACGGCTTCGAAGCACGCTTTCCTATACGCTATGCAGAGACCGGCTCGAAGAAACTCTTGCCTTGGTTGAGCTCCTCGACACCTACGATTTCGGCGCAAACGACGCCCGGAGACATCAGGCGGTGCGCGAGCTCGTTGCAACCGTCAAGAAATTCGCTTTCAGGAAATATCGCGATGAATTCGAGTATGCCGTCTCTATTGTTCGCAAACGGGCGTCGGCAAATCCGGACAACTTTCCGGGTGTAAACGATAGTCTCGATCACATCGAGCGGATCGCATCGCTTCGTTTCAACGGCTAATACGAGGAAGCGTTATGGAAATTGAGCGAAAGTATCTCGTCCGTCATCTACCGGCGCATCTCGATACATATGAATCGATACTGATGAACCAGGGATATATCGTTTCCGGTCCCGGTGTCCGCGAAGTCCGTGTTCGAAGAGAGGGAGCGAGGTATCGACTCGGGATCAAATCGGGTTCCGGAATAGAGCGGGAGGAGCTCGAAGTCGATCTTTCGGAGGAGCAATTCGAGCAGTTGTGGGAGCTGACCAAAGGACAACGGGTTTCGAAGTGTCGGTATCTCATCCCGTGGAAGGAGTACACGATCGAGCTTGATGTGTACGACGAAGCACTGAAAGGATTGATCGTCGCCGAGGTCGAGTTTCCGGATATTGAATCGGCCGACCGATTTTCTCCGCCCGAGTGGTTCGGACGTGAGGTGAGTGAAGACGTTCGTTATAAAAACAGTCGTCTTACCGTGGACGGGCTCCCCGAGGAATAACACCGTTTTTTTCCGTGATGCAGAAAACCGGGAAATAACGAAATAGATGCAAGCCAACGATAAAGCATCGCAAGACGCCCGCGTGGAACGTCTTGCGAGGTACCAGTTTGAGATTTTTCTAATCGACTCCTTCCGCGTTGTAGAGGTAACGGAAGTAATCCATATCTGTTGTGAGTGTCTTCGAGAATCGCGGTAGTGTCTTCCGGTACGATTCGATCGATCTCCAGAAGGAGAAGAAATCCGGATCCCCCTCGTAGGACTGAGCGTAAATAGTCGTTGCTTCCGCGTCGGCGGTACCTCTGATCTCCTCGGATTCCCGGTAGGCTTGGGATATGATCGATTTTCGGTCGTTTTCGAGCCGCCCCATCCATTCGGCCTTTCGTCCTTCACCGTAGGAGCGGTACGCTTCGGCGATCTGATTCCGCTGTTTGATCATCCTGTCGTAGACGCTCTGCGTGAGATCTTCGGAGTACCTGATTTGCCTGATGATTATGTCCTCGAGCTGGATGCCGTAATCGGGAGTTACCTGACTGGCGTCTTCGAACATCAGATTCGAAAGCTCGGTACGTCCTTCATTCGGTCCGAGCTCAGGAAAGGTTTCCTGGATCGAAGTTAGCTCCGCGAGCTCCTCCGCGTCGCTAATTGCAGCCTCGGCCTCGGCCGCCTGCTCGACCTGGGAGACCTGCTTGACCTCGTTGATTATATTGGAGTCCCTCACCGCTTCGCGAAGAAGATTGTCCGAAACAATCGTGCGGACCGAGCTGTCGATGACCTCGTCAAGACGCGCGTAAGCGCCGTCTATCGTCGTGACCGCTTCGTAGAATTTTTTCGGATCGGAAATCCTCCACCGGGCCGTTGTATCTACCCAGATAAACACATTTTCTTCGGTCGGAATACGTTGCGCATCTCCG